>NZ_SBIR01000006.1:0-252402 GCF_004521895.1 Halorussus marinus | reverse complement strand
TCTTCCGCGAGGTAAAACGCCGGACCTCCTCGTTCAGCAACTGTTTCAGCCACGTCGAACCAGCAACTGCTGAAACATGGCTCCAAGCCTTTGCCGTCTGGCACAATTCCACAAACTAAACACGATGCTTCGCAGAGGCGTCAGACATAACAACGCTCGAACCGTAGCAACGGTCGCGCTCGCGTGCCAGCTTCATCGCGTGCCATGCAATGAAACTCCACGCGGGCGCACTTCCGCGCGCCGGGACGCGCGGTCTTTTTCGGACGTCTCTTCCGGAGTGGCGACGCTTCGGCGCGGGTCGTAGAACACGGACGCCCCGCGGGATCGGACCGCGGGGTCAGTCGGCCGCGACCTCGATGCGGTCTTTCGCGCCGATGGCTTCCACGAGGAGTTCCGAGACGTCCACCACCTCGATGTCGTCCTCGTAGCCGCCGGTCTTCCGGCCGTCCTCGTACATCGTCATGCACATCGGACACGCGACGACGAACTTCTCGACCGCCCCGCCCGCGTCGGTGTCTTCGAGCGCCTCCCGCAGGCGCTCCTCGCTCGGCTTGGGGTCCTCGTCGAAGTCCATCCAGAGCCCGCCGCCACCGCCGCCACAGCAGAAGCTGTCCTCGCGGTTGCGGGGCATCTCGTCGAGCGTACAGCCGGTCCCCGCCACGATCTCGCGGGGCGCCTCGAACTCGCCGTTGTACCGCCCGAGGTGACAGGGATCGTGGTAGGTGACCGTGTAGTCGAGTTCGTCGCCGGCGAGCCCGAGCGCGCCCTCCCGGAACAGGTCCTCGACGATCTGGGTGTAGTGGAACACGTCCTCGGCGGTCCACTCGCAGGCGTCGAACTCGGGGTACTCGTTCTGGAAGGTGTTGTAGCTGTGGGGGTCGGTACAGACGATCTTGTCGTACTCGCAGTCCGCGATGGCGGCGGCGTTGTCCTCGACGAGCATCTCGTAGAGGCCCTCCTCGCCGACCCGGCGCACATCGTTGCCGTCGGCCTGTTCGTCGTCGTAGAGGATGCCGTAGGAGACGCCGGCCTCCTCGAAGATGGTCGCCAGCGACCGGGCGACCTTCCGGTTGCGCTCGTCGAAGCTCGGGTAGTCGCCGACGTACCAGAGGTACTCGACGGGTTCGTCGCGGGCGTCGGGCACCTCGAAGTCGAGGTCGTCGGCCCAGTCGGGGCGCTTGCGGTCGGGCTCGCCGAACGTGTTGCCGTTCTGGAACACGTTCATCATCGCGTCCTGGACGTTGGGGTCCATCTGGCCCGACTCGGTCAGCCGACGGTTCATCTGGGTGAACTGCTCGACGTGTTCGATCTCGACCGGGCAGGCGTCCATGCAGGCCATACACGACATGCACGACTCCATCGTCTCGGCGGCGACGACCGAACTCCCGCCGTCGGCGACGATGGGCTTTTCCTCGGTGCGGCCCGCGTCGAGGTCCTCGCGGTACTGCTTGAGGTCGAGAATCACGTCCCGGGGGTCGAGCGGGCGCCCCGACGCCTTCGCGGGACAGACCGACGAACACCGGCCGCACTTGGTACAGGCGTCGTGGTCGAGCAGTTCCTTCCACGAGAAGTCCTCGATCGAGCCGTGGCCGATCTCCTCGGGGCTGGCGTCGTCGGGCACGCCCGGGAGCCGCTTGCCGGCCTTCTCGTCGCGGGTCACGACGTTCGCGAACGACGAGATCATGTGGAACGGCTTGGCGTACGGGATCGCGGCGACGAACGCCAGCGCCAGCAGCGCGTGGGACCACCAGACCACGGGATAGGCGGCGGTCGCCATCTCGGCGTCGACGCCGACGACTCGCAACACGTCGTAGACGAACCAGCCGACGAAGCTCACGGTCTCGAACGAGACGTCGCGGGTCGCGCTCGTGCCGAGGATGCGGACGCCCTCGGTGACGTAGCCGCCGACCCCGAGCAGGAACAGCGTCCAGACGAACAGGTCGTCCTCGGCGGAGGTGTGTTTCCCCCACAGCCGGCCGTTCCGGACCCAGTAGCGCCGGTAGATCGCCATCCCGACTCCGACGACGAACAACAGCCCCATCGCGTCCATCACCAGCGAGTACGAGAGGTAGAACTCGTCGACGAAAAAGGAGTCCTGCCCGAACAGCTTCGTCCAGAAGTCCATGTCGATCATCAGGATGGTCGTCCCGATGAGCAGCGTCAGGAACCCCCAGAGGATGAACGCGTGCATCACGCCCGCGTAGAGGTCCCGATCGAACTGCTTCTCGTTCGAGAAGACGATCTTCGCGGCCGACCCGACCCGACCGGCCAGCCCGTCGAGGCGGTCGAACCACGATTCGGTCCCCCGAGCGTAGGTGGCGAACCGGTCGTAGACGCCGTACGCGAAGATGGCTATCGCCACGAACGCGAGGTAGTAGAAGATGGCCTCGCCGATGTGGCCGATCCTCCAGAACGTCGGGCGGGTGACCTCGCTCCCCGCCTGCATCACGACGAAGTTGTCCATGCCTTACACGGTGGACAGGATTCGCTTAAGTTTTACCGACTCGGACGCTCCCACCTTCGAAAAACAGACTCCGAGTTTATCGTTTTTCAGAGTCGCGCCTCGTCGGCGACCACCGCCCCGATCCAGAGCCCGACCGCGAAGCCGAACGCCGCCTCGCCGCCCAGAGACGTCCAGACCAACTCGGCGGCGGCGGGCGCGCGCCGAACCAGCGCCCCGAACAGCGCGTCGGCGTAGCTCGCTCCGAGGACGGCCGCCCCGACCGCGACGACGCCCTTTCCGACGCCCAGCGTCGAACTGACCGTCTCGTCTCGGTTTCGGGCTCCGATCGTTCCGAGCAGGTCGATCGCGACCACGGCGACGAACGCGCCGACGCTCCAGTCGACGAGCGCGGCGTGTTCGAAGACGACTCCCCGGAGCGCCGGGCGTTCGAGTAGCCACTCGACGGACTCGTACTGCCGGACGGTTCCCTCGGCGTCGATCCACCACCCGATCACCGCACCGAGAGCGCCCACGACTGCCAGTTTAGTCCCCCGAAACAGCCCCATGGGGCCACATACCACGGCTTCCGGGATAGTTCGATCCGATACTATAAGAACGTGAACAGCTTCCGGTCAGACCACCGCCCACGCCGCGAGCGCGACGGACGCGGCGATCACCGGCACGTCGGTCCGCGAGAGCGACAGGTGTGGGAGCGTCGGGTTCCACGCGAAACACCGCGCCCGGAGCGCGACCGCGAACCGGTCGGCTCGCGCGAGCGCCCGCGCCAGCCCGGCGACCCCGACCCGCCGAATCCGGTCGACCACCGACTGCTCGCCGCCGAGTCGGGCGGCCGAGGCGTCCCGGATCCGCCGGAGGTCCCCCCGAAGCACGGGGAAGAACCTGAACACGAAGCCGACGCCCGCGCCGAGAAACTGGCCGGCCCGCCCGGGTACGAGGTGCTGGATCGCGGCCCGCGACTCCCGGACCGGCGTCGACCGGAGGTACGCCGCGCTCACGAGCAACACGAGCACCACCCGGTAGCTCGCCAGCGCGGTGTCGAAACCCTCGGCGGGGCGGACCCACGGCGGGCCGAGCGTCGCGGCCGCGAACACCGGGCCCGCCGCCAAGAGCGGGAGCGCGAACCGATAGGCCCACATCGCCTCGCGGGCCGACGCGCCCGAGACACGGAGCGCGACCGCGGTCACGCCGGTCAGCGCGAGCAGGCCGCGGGGCGTGGTGTGTGCGAACGCCGCCAGCGCGAACGCGGCCTGAAACCCGAGTTTCGCCCGGGGGTCGAGCCGGTGGGCGAACGTGTCGTCCGGCCGGTACGAGAGGGTCACGGCGCCCGGACTCCGAGGTCGGCGAGGCGGTCGCGGGCGTCGGTCGGCGGCGCGTCGACCGCGACCCGCCCGTCGGCGAGCGCGACCACGCGGTCGGCGAGGTCCCACACGTCCCGGAGGTCGTGGGTCACGACCACGACCCCGGTGCCCGACTCGCTGAGCGCGCGGAGGTGTGACACCACCGATTCGCGGGCCGGGGCGTCCAGCCCGGTGAACGGCTCGTCGAGCACGAGGTGATCGGGCGCCATCGCGAGCGCGCCCGCGATCGCGACTCGCTCGCGCTCGCCGCCCGACAGCTCGCCGATGCGCTCGTCGCCCCGCCCCGCCATCCCGACCGCATCGAGGGCGTCTCCGACCCGGCGGTCGACCTCCGCGCGGGCGAGTCCCAGATTCTCGGGGCCGAACGCAACGTCGGCGCCCACTGTCGCGGCGACGAACGCGTCGCGGGGCTGTTGGAACACCATCGCGACCGTCGTCCGGGCGCCGACGAGGTCCTCGCCGACGGGCGTGCCCTCGACGAGCACCTCGCCCGAATCCGGCGCCAACAGGCCGTTGAAGTGACGGACAAGCGTGGTCTTGCCGCTCCCGTTCGCGCCCGCCAGCAGGACGAACTCGCCGTCGGGGATCGCGAGCGAGACGCCGTCGACCGCCCGCGGCCCGTCGTCGCCGTACCGATGCACGAGGTCGCGGGTCTCGATCATCTATTCGGCGGCGATCTGGTCGCTCCGGACGATGCCGATCGCGGCCGCGATCTTGAACGCTTCGGCGGGGATGAACGCGACCGCGCCGGCGAGAAACGCCTCCCGGAGCGAGAGTCCGAGTACGACCGAGAGCCCGACCGTCCCGAACGCGTAGATGATCGCGGTGCCGACGACCATCGCGCCCACGAGTCGGACGAGACTCTGCTCGGCTGGATCCCCGATGACGAGCCCGCCGTGGGCGATCGCGCCGACGACGAAGGCCGCGACGGGGTACGACCAGAGGTAGCCGCCGCTCTGGCCCACCAGCGATCCGATCCCGCTCGACCCGCCCGCGAACACCGGCGCGCCGACCGCGCCCGCGGCGAGATACAGCACCATCGACAGCCCGCCCCAGACCGGCCCGAGGAGCAGTCCCGCGAGGAAGACGCCGAGGACCTGCAGGCTGATCGTCACCGGCGAGACGGGATTGGGGAACGAGACGTACGCGAACGCGCCCGTGAGCGCGGCGAGTAGCGCCGCGCGCGCGACGTTCTCGACCGCCTCTTCGCCGACCAGTTCGACCGACGCCGTGTCCGTACTCATGGGCGTGGCTGGGCCGTCAACCGAAATCAAAACTTCGGTTGACGATCCGGTCGACCGTCGGCGACAGGCTTTTAACCCGAGGACGCGTCCGGCAGAAATCAGAGGGCATGGACGAGAAAACCGAAGAACTCCGGGACATCTTCATGGATGTCACCGACGAATCTACCGTCACCGAGCGCCAGGAGGAGACCCACGGCTCGTTGAGCTCGGAGACGGAACTGCACGAGCGCCTCGAAGCCGTCGTCGCCCAGATGCGCGAGCGCTACGATTTCGGGACGACGCTCTCGGACGAGGAGCTCGTCACCGTCGTTCGCGGCTACTACGCGGGCGACTCGGACGCCGAGATCGCCCGGGAACTGGGCGACGCCTCCCTCGGGAAGACGGTCGCCCGCGCGCGAGTCGACCTCCACCTCCTCCGGGACGCCGACGCCGACGCCCCGTTCGACCTCGACGAACTCCGCGAACTCCTCGACGAGGAGGCCTCGACCGCCGACTGCGCCGACGCGCTCGACGTGAGCGAGTCGACGATCCGGCGCTATCGCCGGATCATCGAGACCAAGCGGGAGATGCGAACGGTCAACGACCGGTTCACCGACGAGTTCGAGAACGTCCTCCGGGACCGGGAGCTCTCGGACCGGATGACCGAAGAGATGCAGAAAGACGGGCTCGACGACGCCACCGAGGGGATGGAGACGAACGTTTCCTTCTAGGGCCTTTTCCTGCGGGCGGCGCATAAACGCGCCGCCCTTGCAAACGCTCGGTCAAAAACACCGGGAGAACCTTGTTCTCCCGAGCCGTCGGTCGCTCCGCTCTCGACGACACGTCCTCACCCCCTCTCTCGCGCCCTCGGTCCGCTCGGGCACTCGTCGAGGGCTCCTCGCTCGCGGGAGAATCGTCGGTGTGTGCGCCTTCGGCGCGCTGTCGTGTTGTTTGCTGGACGGAGGCCCCCCGAACGGAGCGTCCGCAATCCGGCGTGAGCTGACGTCGCTGTCTGCCGTTTCCTCCTCCTTTCGTCCGTACATTTAAATCCGAAGCCGGGGCCAACTCGCGGCGTGTCACCCATCGCCTTCAGCGACCTCGCGACCGCGGCCTACTGCCCGCGGAAGCTCTACTACCGGCGAAAAGAGGACGAACGGTCCGTTCCCGACGAGGTGGCCGACTGTCGGAACCTCGCGTTCCGGTACGAGGAGCTACTCGGGGCGTCCGACGACAGCCTCGCCGACCTCCCGATCGGGGTGACTCCGGCGGCGTTCCGCCGGAACCTCGAACGCGCTCGCGAGCGGTTCCAGGTGGCGTGGCCCGAACTCCGCGCGCCGACCGGCCGCGAGCGACTGCTCGACGGGCGGGAGTGTCGCGGCGTCGTCCACAAGGTGCTGGAGTTCGACGCGTCCGAGCTCGCGCCCGCGCCGTCGATGGTCTTCGCGGGGTCGCCGCCCGAACAAGGGGTCTGGGAGCCCCAGTCGGTCCGGATGGTCGCGGCGGCGAAGGCGCTGTCGTGGGAGCGCGAGCGGTCGGTCGAACGCGCGTTCGCGGAGTACCCCGGCCACGGGATCGTGCGCGAACTCGACCTCACGACCCGCCGGAAGGCGGCCTATCGGCGCGCGGTCGAGACCGTGCGAGCACTCGACGGCCCGCCGCCCCGGCTCGGCGACGACGCCAAGTGCGAGCCCTGCGAGTACCGAGCAGAGTGTGGCGTGAAAACGCGCTCGCTGAAGTCGCTACTCGGCCTCTGAGTCGGTCGCCAGCCACGACTCGATTCGGTCGGCGCTGGGTCCGCGTCGGTGGATCTCGCCGGTCTCGACGTTCACGACGGTGCTCCCGGTCCCGCCGGTCTCGCCCCCGTCCAGCACCGCCGCGGCGGCCTCGCGGATCTCGTCGTCCAGCTCGGCGGCGCGGGTCGCGCTCGGTCGCCCGCTGACGTTCGCGCTGGTGGCCGTGATGGGGGCGACCGCTTCGAGGAGCGCCAGCGCGTCCTCGTGGTCGGGCACTCGGACGCCGACCCGGTCGCGCCCGGCGGTCAGCACGTCGGGGACCGTCGGGCGCTTCTCGCAGAGCACGGTCACCGGTCCGGGCAGATGCTCCCGCATGAACCGGCGCTCGCGGTCGGTCGCCCGGACGTACTCCAGCGCGGCGTCCGGGCTCGGCACCCCCAGCGACACCGGCTTGTCGCGGGACCGCCGCTTGGCCTCGAAGACGCGCTCGATCGCCGACTCGTCGAGCGCGTCCGCGCCGAGCCCGTACACCGTCTCGGTCGGGTAGACGACGAGTTCGCCGTTCCGGATCGCGGTCGCGGCCTGGTCGACGTCCTCGGGGTCGAGACTCATCGGGAGACGATTCGTGTCCGGGCGAAAAAGGCGCGTCGGTCGAGAACGCTACGCGGCGTCGAGCGCCGCCTCGATCTCGTCGTAGTCGGGGAAGTCGGGCCACTCCTCGGCGACCCACGCGTACTCGACGGTCCGGTCCTCGTCGAGCAGGAACGCCGCGGGCCGGGGCTCGCTCACGCCCGCCATCCCGTCGAGGTCGTGGACGACGCCGTACGACTCGGCGACCCCGTTCTGGGGGTCCGAGAACAGCCGGTAGTCCATCCCGCGCTCCTCGACGAGCTGTTTGTGGGCGTACGGGTCGGAAATCGACAGGCCGACGACCGTCACGTCGTAGTCGTCCTCCCACGCCCGGTCGCGCAGTTCGTTCCAGACGTACGTCGCGGGAAAGGCGCCGTCCATCGGGTAGAACACGAGCAGTACCGGTCCCTCCTCGGCGAGGTCCGACAGCGCGGCGTCCTCCCAGTACTCGTCGGTGACCAGCGGTCGGGTGAAGTCCGGCGCGGTGTCGCCCTCGGCGACGTGATCGGTCTCGGGGAGGTCGACGACGTCGAACTCGACCATTACTCGGCCCCTCCGTAGGTCCGGTCGAGGTACTCGACGATGTTCCCGCTCTCGCTCATCGTGACGCCGGTCGACTCGTCGACGATGGCGGGGACCGACCGCTTGCCGCTGGCGCGCTTGACCGCGTTGCGGTCGCTGTGCATCGGCTCGACGAACCGCGATCGGTAGTCGAGACCGTACTCGTCGAGTTTGCGGACGACGCGCTCGCAGTACGGACACGCCTGCAAGCGATACAGGGTGATCGACGGATCGTCGGTCGAGTGGCTCATAGACGACGATTGGACCGAAGCGGGTGTAAGGTCTTCGCTCCCGGCAGTTCGAAGTCCTATCCGGGGAAAAGAATAAAGAGTTAATCCTTCCGACTGTGAAGATGGACTGTTAAATGGTGTCTCCCCAGATACCCCTACTCGCGCTCGCGCAGGCGACCCCCGCCGCCGAGATTCTCGGCGTCACCCTCACGGAGGGGCTCCTGACGTGGCTCGGAGCAGTCGCTATCCTCGTTCTCATCGGGCTCTCGGCGTTTTTCTCGTCGTCGGAAATCGCGATGTTCTCGCTCCCGAAACACCGGGTCGACGCGCTGGTCGAGGACGGGATGCCGGGCGCCGACACCGTCGCCGCGCTCAAGAGCGACCCCCACCGACTGCTGGTCACCATTCTGGTCGGCAACAACATCGTCAACATCGCGATGTCGTCGATCGCGACCGGGGTGCTCGCGTTCCACCTCTCGCAGGGGGAGGCGGTCGCGGTCGCCACCTTCGGCATCACCGCGCTCGTCTTGCTGTTCGGCGAGAGCGCGCCCAAGTCCTACGCGGTCGAGAACACCGAGTCGTGGTCGCTTCGCATCGCCAGACCCCTGAAGTACTCCGAGTACTTCCTGCTCCCGCTGGTCGTCTTCTTCGATTATCTCACTCGCGTCATCAATCAGGTCACCGGCGGCGGGTCGGCAATCGAGAGTTCGTACGTCACCCGCGACGAGATTCAGGACATGATCGAGACCGGCGAGCGCGAGGGCGTCCTCGAAGAGGACGAGCGCGAGATGCTCCAGCGCATCTTCCGGTTCAACAACACCATCGCCAAGGAGGTGATGACCCCGCGACTCGACATGACCGCGGTGTCCAAGACCGCCAGCATCGACGAGGCCATCGAGACGCTGGTCCAGAGCGGCCACGAGCGCGTCCCGGTCTACGAGGGGAGCCTCGACAACGTCATCGGCATCATCCACATCCGGGACCTCGTCCGGGAGAACACGTACGGAGAGAACGACGACCTCTCGCTCGAAGACGTCATCCAGCCCACGCTCCACGTCCCCGAGAGCAAGAACGTCGACGAACTGCTGACCGAGATGCGCGAGAACCGGATGCAGATGGTCATCGTCATCGACGAGTTCGGCACCACGGAGGGGCTGGTGACGATGGAGGACATGGTCGAGGAGATCGTCGGCGACATCCTCGAAGGCGAGGAAGAAGAGCCGGTCGAGTACGTCGACGACGACACCGTCATCGTGCAGGGCGAACTCAACATCGACGAGGTCAACGAGGCACTCGACATCGATCTCCCCGAGGGCGAGGAGTTCGAGACCATCGCGGGGTTCATCTTCAACCGAGCGGGCCGGCTGGTCGAGGAGGGCGAAGACATCACCTACGACGGGGTCCGCCTCCACGTCGATCAGGTCGAGAACACCCGGATCATGAAGGCCCGCGTGACGAAACTCGATCCGGCCGAGCGCGAGGAAGTCGACGGCGACGCCGAATCCGAACTTGAAGACGGCGTCGAAACCGAGGGGTGACCGCGAGCGTCCCGACTGCGATCGGTCTTCTCACACCATCCGTATCGCCGCGAACGCGCCGTAGCCGACCGCTATCGCCAACACCAGCGAGCCGAGCCACGCGAGCACGGTAAAGCCCATCTTCCGGCGGCTCACGCCGCCGCCCTCCGCGGCGTAGCCGCTCCCGACGATCGCGCTGACGATAATCTCGTTGAACGACACCGGAATCCCGAAAAAGACCGCGACCTGCGCGATCGCGAACGAGGGGATGAGCGCCGCGATCGAGCGCCGGGGCCCGAGCGCCGAGTAATCCTGCGCGATGGCCT
Organism: Halorussus marinus; assembly: GCF_004521895.1. Taxonomy (NCBI): domain Archaea; kingdom Methanobacteriati; phylum Methanobacteriota; class Halobacteria; order Halobacteriales; family Haladaptataceae; genus Halorussus; species Halorussus marinus. The sequence goes on along the minus strand of NZ_SBIR01000006.1, from coordinate 242,360 downwards.
TGATCATGCGGGGCGCACCGGTCCACGAACCCGCGAGCAGGCCGAGTCCGCCTCCGACCAGCACCGGGACCAGCGGGATCTCGAACGGGTCCAACAGCGGGACCAGCGGTCCGATGGCGAGCCCGACCTGCGATCCGCCGGCCGAGAACGCGACGAGGCTCCCGAGCGCGAGCAGGAAGTGACGCTGTCCGGCTTCGAGGTCGCTGTTCACGTCCGCGAAGAGCAACCCGGCGGCGGCCCCGCCGATGGCGAGCGAGGCGAGGACCTGTCCGAGATCGAGCCCCGCGACCGTCGCGAGGTCGAGGCTCGCCGCGGCGCTCTGGGCGATCGACCGGCTCGCGTCGCCCGGTCCCAGAATCGCGAACTTGATGTTGGCGATGATGAGGCCGACGAACCCGCCCAGAAGCGGGATCACGACCCGCTCGGCGGTGCGTTCGGACCGGAGCAGCTTGGCGGTGGTGTAGGCGAACGCGCTCCCGACGAACGGGGTCAGGATCCACAGCGCCGAGATCTGGCGGTACTTCGCCCACGCGGGCTCGCCGCCCATCGCCAGCCCCACGCCGACGATGGCGCCCGTGACGGTGAACGCGGTCGCGATCGGATAGCCGGTGAAAACGCCGAACGCGACCAGCGCGGCCGCGACGAGCAGCCCCGTCGTCGCGGCGATCGCGGTGAGCTCGACGCCGCCGATGAGCTCGGTCCCGACCGCCTCCGAGACGCTTGCGCCCTGCAAGACTGCGCCCCCGAACCCGAGCAGTCCGACCAGAAACCCCGCCCGCATCACCGAGATGGCGTTCGCGCCGACCGCCGGCGCGAACGGGGTGGACCCCGACGATCCCGCGCCGATGGCCCACGCCATGAACAGGCTAGCGATGCCAGCGATTACCAACGTGACGACGCCGCTCGCGACCATATCTCAACCTATCACCGGCGATAGAATAGTGTACCGGCCTGCGGCCGAACTCTCCGTGCGAGCCCGTTGGCACGCTCGGGCGGTCAGTTCGTGTTGGGCGTCGACTCCTCGGGCTCGGCCGGAGGCTCGACGCCCTCGGCGGCCTCGACGGTGTCGGTGCGCTTCTCGGTGTCGACGTGCCAGCGGTCGATCTCGCTCTCGTAGTCCGCGAGCTTCTCGGAGACCATCTCCTTGAGGTCGTCGTCGTTGACGTTGACCTCGAAGACGAACTCGGGTTCGCCGTCGCCGCGGCCGACCCGCTGGACGTTGGCGCTGATGAGGTCGTTGTCGAAGTAGTAGGGCGCGAGCCGGGTCATCACCTTCTGGTAGACGGTGTCCTCGACCTTCCGGATCGCCTTTCGGCTCGCGGAGTCGGCGGCCCGCGCGACGTAGTTGACCGAGTCTTGCCACTTGTCGACGGCCTCGTCGGTTTTCTCCTCTTCGAGTTTCTCGTAGGATTCGCTGATCTTCTCGCCCGCGGTCTTGAGGTCGTCGTCGGGAGCCTTTCCTTCCTGTTCGCCTTTGCCCTCGGCGACCGAGGCCTGCTCGGAGGTCTTCTCCGAGACGTCCTCGCCGAGTCGCTCGTGGTGCTTGGGTCGCCACTCGTCCCACTCCTCGTACGCGTCGCCGGAGGCGTCGGCCTCGCGGAGGGCTTCGGTGATGCGCTCCCCGTGTTCGACGATGTCGCCCCAGTTCCCGCGGAGCTTGAAGCCCGAAACGCTTTCTTCCATTCTGGTCGGCGACCGTAAGGCGCGGGCGGGTTTATCTTTTGTCCCTCGCCGGCGCCCCGCCGTAGCAACCACCGATGACGCGGGGCGCTCGCCTGCCCCGGCCGCGAGAGTCGGGCTATCGATGCCCCGTTCCGTCCTCCGGCGGTTTGGGATGTCACTCTCCCGCCGATCCGGCGCGTGAACGTCGCGTCGGTTGCGCAATCGGAGCTTTTATGCTGTCAGGAACCGACCACTTTCTGAATGTCACGTCCACGGAACGCGTTCATCGCCTTCCTGTTGGCCGCGCTCGTCGTTCTGGCGGGCTGTTCGGGCGGCGGGACCGACCCCGGGACCACGACCGACCTCGAAACCACGACCGACTCCGCCGCGACCGACTCCGCCACGACCGACTCCGCCGCGACCGACTCCGCCACGACCGACTCCGCCGCGACCGACTCCGCCACGACCGACGCGACCGCGGCTACCGAGACGCAGACCGACTCCGCCGCGACCGACGACACGATCTCCGCGTCGTCGGCGAACGCCACCGCTGTCAAGCGGACCGGCGTCTCGGCGATGGCCGACGTCGAGATGTACCGCATCGGCGCCCACATCGACACCGTCGTCTCGTCGAACAACGTCCGGCGCCGGACGGTCACCAACTCGACCGGCGCGGTGAACCGACTCGACCGCGAACTCCGCATCAACCGGACCGCCCGAGTGGCCGGCCGGTCGAGCACCGTCTCGACCTACGTGGTGGATCGGACGCTCTACCAGCGGAGCCCGCAGTTCACCCGGACGTTCTCCTCGAAGTGGATCCGCCAGAACCTCTCGGGTAACTTCTCCCAGCGGTGGTCGGCCCTCGACACGCTCACCCGACAGCGCGAACTCCTGAACATCTCGAGCGCCGAGTTGGTGGGCGAACAGACGGTCGACGGTACCGAGACCTACGTCCTGAGGGCCGCCCCCGATCCGGAGCGGTACGCCAACCTTTCGGCCAACGTGACCAACAGGCAGGTCGGCACGGTCGAGAACGTCTCGGTCACGTACTGGATCGCGAAAGACACCCACCTCCCGGTCAAGTCCGACACGTCGATCAACTCCACCGTGTCCGTCCGCGGTCAGGAGATGGACCTCCACCAGGAACTCCGGCTCCGCTTTTCGGGCTACGGCGACGACGTGTCGGTCGAACTCCCGGCGGCGGCCGAGACGGCCGTCTCGCTCGACGACCAACTGAACACGACGACCGAGGAGACGACCGCCCGAAACACGACCGCCGATCAGACGACGACCGCCTGACATGGCCGCGTCTTCCCGGACGGCGACATTACTCGTCGCCGCGTTGCTCGTGACCGCCGGCTGTACCGCCCCGACCGCCGTCAGCGACCGAGAGCGTGCCGTCGCCGACCGGCCCTCCGAGACGGCGGCGCCGGCCACCGCCACCGAACAGCCGACGGCGTCGGACCCGGCCGAAACGACGACGGGCGAGACTCGCACGGCCGACAGCGACGACGACACCATCGAGGCCCGGGGCGCGCCGCTACCGGTGAACCAGACGCGGGTCTTCGCCCGCGTCCAGCGCGTTCTCGGCACCAACGTCACCCCGCCGGAGTACGTACACGTCGTCGACCGGTTCGACAACGAGACGACGGCTACCGACGCGACCGACGAGACTCCGACGGACAACACGACTGCCGACCCCGACCGTCGACCTCATCTCTACCGGTTCTGGAAGCTCGCGGGCGTCGAGTTCGAGTCGACTCTCACCCGGTCGGAGCGCCGCCGGATTCCCAACGGCATCACCACTCTGTTCGGCGGCATCCGGCTGTACCCGCCGGCGAACCACACCGCCGCCTCGATCGAGTGGGTGCTGGCCCACGAGTACGTCCACTACGTCCAGTTCAAGAACCGTCGGAGCGCCGAACTCCGGCGCGCGCTCCCGCGATCGACTACGGACACCAGCTTCGTGGTCCGGAGCGTGATAGAGGGCGCGGCGGTGTTCGCGACCGACGCGTACCTCCGGCGCTACGCCGACGGCGACCGGCTCAACTCCGAGTTCTACACCGCGTACGACCGCCGGCTCGCGCCCGGGAGCCGCCAGCGGTACGCGAACCGCCAGTACATCGCCGGCCACCGCTACGTCGCGAGCCGGATCGACTCGCCCGCCCGGCTGGCGGCGGTCTACGAGCGACCGCCCCGGACGAGCGAACAGGTGCTCCACGGCTACCCGCCCGGAGCCGAACCCGCCCGGTCGCTCCCCGCGACCGCGAACGCCACCGGGTCGGCTTGGCGGCAGGTCGGGACCGACACCCTCGGCGAGGCGTTCGTCCGGACCGCGCTCGAAAACGGGCTCGGCGAGTCGCGCGCCGTCCGCGGGGCCGCCGGCTGGGGCAACGACACGCTGTACACGTTCCGGCGCGCGTCCGGCAACGCGAGCTACGCGTGGGCGTTGCGGTGGGACGACGCGGCGAACGCCAGCGAGTTCGCCGCGGCGTTCGCGGCGTCGCTCGACGCCCGCGCGCCCGCCGCGAACGGGACCTGGACGGTCGACGGCGCGACGATCGACGTCCGGTCGCCGGGCGAAGAGTGGACGGTCGTGCTCGCCGGCCCCGACGAGTTCGTGCGCGGGACGAACGTGACCGTCGCGGAGCGAAACCTGTCGGTCGCGGTGGGCGGCGGCTGAGGCCGGGTCGAACCGCCCTCAGCGACCGTACGTCAGCCGGGTCGCCATCTCGTCGAGTCGGCGCTTGAGTCGCCCGAGCAAGACGACGTGGCGGTTGACCGCCTTCAACTCGGCCTCCTCGACCTCGATGCGCTCGCCGTCGAAGGGGTTGTGCCCGGCGGATTCGCGCTCGCCGTCGTCGGTCGTCATCGAGACGACGGCGGTCATCGAACACCGACCACACGCCTCGGTTCGCTTGTCGTCCATGTGTGAGTCGTGTCCGATCGTTGGACGCGTCGACTCTTAAGGTTTCGGCGGTTTCGAGGGCTCGCGCGGCCGGCCCGCGAGGCGCCCGCGGGGGCTCTCGGCGTCCGAGGGTATTTAAACTCCTGCGAACTGTGGTCACACATGGGATACCACGTCATCGACCCGTCGTCGGTCGACCCGACGCCCGATCGACCGTGCGTCCAGCGCGCGCTCGGCGACCTCGCGGGACTGGAGAACGCGGCGGTCAACCTCTACGAGGCGGCCCCCGGCGACCAGATTCCGCTGGCGTACCACTACCACGACGACCAGGAGGAACTGTTCTACGTCGTCTCCGGGGCGCTCCACGTCGAGACTCCCGACGGCGAACTGGTCGCCGACGAGGACGAACTGTTCGTCGTCGAGCCCGACAGCCCCCAGCGGGCGTTCAACCCCGCGGACGCGACCGAGACGCTTCGGGTTCTCGCGGTCGGCGCGCCGGCGGTCGACGATGTCCACCCCTACGATCCGGACGCATGAGCGAAAGTAGTGGGGGTCCGGACGAGCCGGTCGCTTCCGACGGGGTCCCGGACGCGGCCGTCCCCGACGACGTGCCCGACTGGGACGACGAGTACCTCGACCGCGTGAGCGATCGGCTGATGTACAGCTTCGACTTGGAGAACGGCTACCGGGTCCGGGGCGAGCGCTTCGACCTCTACGGCGAGGTTCGGGTCGAGAATCGCAAACAGCTGTTCCACCCGGCGCTCAACTACGCGAACCACGAGGCCAAAGAGCACCTGTTCGCGCGCCGGGCCGACGCCGCGACGGTTCCCGAACTCGAACGGCTCGTCGAACTGGGCCACGACCTCGCCGACGACTGGATCGTCGCCGACGAGGAGCACTTCGAGACCGAGTTCACGTTCGTCCTCGTCGTCCCCGAGCTCACCGATCCGGTCCGGGAGTTCGTCGAGGGGTTCCGCGACCGGACGCTCATCAAGTTCGGCTTCTACGGCCGCTACGAGCTCAACCTCGTCGTCGCGGCCCCCGACCGCGAGCGACTCGTCGCCAGCACGAACGCAGATGCGGCGGCCGCCTTCCGGCTCTGGGACGCCGTCCCCGAGGCCGAGCCCGGGCTGGTCGAGCGGCTCGTCCGGTCGCTCTGGCGATAAAAGAGAAAGCGCCGTCGGTCGATCAGTCGTCTTCTTGCGGTCGGCCGCCGTCGGTCGCGGGCGCACCCGCCCGACCGCGCCGCGCCTGCTGGATGTTACCGTACCCCTTCCGGAGCAGTGCGAGCGCCAACACCAGGAGCACCGTCCCGATGGCGATCTGGAGCACTAGCGACCACAGCGCCGTCGACGACTCGCCCAGGATGATGCCCTGGTAGAGGTTCTGGTAGTACTGGAGGTACACCAGCGCGAGGATGGTGATCGTCGACATGATCGCCATCGGCACGCCGGTGCTGACCAGTTGCTTGTTCGCGCTCCAGTTGGCCAGCCACACCGTCGCGGTCAGCAACGCGAGCGCCGCGAGCAACTGGTTCGCACTGCCGAACAGTTGCCAGAGCGGCGTCCAGGTGCCAGACGCGATGAGCCCGTACGCGACCAGCGACTGGAAGCCGGCGTTCGCGTAGCGGTTGGTCGCGACCTCCTCGACCTGCGACTCGGGAGTGCCGATGATCTCTTCGAGCATGTACCGACCGAGTCGGAGCGCGGTGTCGGTCGAGGTGAGCAGGAAGCTCACCATCACCAGCGCCATGAACGGCGCGCCGTACTCGACGGGGATGCCGAAGCTGGTGAGCATGATGCCGCCGCCCTCCGCGAAGTTCGGCAGTGCGAGCCCGATACCGCCGGTCGCGCCCTCGGGGGTGATGCCGACGACCGCGACCGCCGACAGCGCGACCACGGCGAGCAGTCCCTCGCCGAGCATTCCGCCGTAGCCGATGAGCCGGGCGTCGGTCTCCTTGTTGAGTTGCTTCGCGGTCGTCCCCGACGAGACCAGCGAGTGGAACCCGCTGATGGTGCCACACGCGATCGTGACGAACAGCATCGGGAACAGCGGGCTCACGACGCCGAACGAGTCGCTACCCCAGAACCCGTTGTAGGCCGGGATGTTCGTCTGGAGCGCTTGGGACGGCGTGGTGATGAGCGTCCCGACGATGATCGCGAGGAGCGCGCCGCCGACGCCGGCGTACAGCAGGAACGACGAGAGGTAGTCACGGGGCTGTAGCAGCATCCACACCGGCAGGACGCTCGCGACGAACGCGTAGCCCAGCACGATGGGGATCCACGTCCCCTGACTCAGCGCGATGGGGTACTGAATCCCGACCCAGACGCTCGCGAACACGCCCGCAACGAACACGATCGTCCCGGGGATGAACGGTCCGTCGAGCTGGTAGAGATACACCCCGAACACGAACGCGAGCCCGATGTACAGGATGCTCGCGGTGGCCGCGCTGGGGAACTCCTGGAACACCAGCGCCACCACGAACGCGAACACGGCGACGACGAGGATGATCGTCAGGAACGCGAACCACAGCAGCATGTTCTTGCCGTCGTCGCCGATGTACTCGCCGATGATGTACCCGATCGACTTCCCCTCGTGTCGGAGACTCCCCGACAGCGACACGAAGTCGTGGACCGCGCCCATCAGGGGGTTCCCGACCGCGATCCACAGCAGCGCCGGAACCCAACCCCAGATGAGTCCGGCCGTGATGGGCCCGACGATGGGCGCCCCGCCCGCGATACTCGAATAGTGATGCCCCAACAGCACCGGCTTTTTGGCCGGTACGTACTCCTGTCCGTCCTCGTACTTGTGGGCCGGCGTCTCTTTGTCCCCGTCCAGTTCGACGAACTGGGCGAGGTATCTGGAGTACCCGAAGTACCCCACGGTGAATATTGCGAGCACCGAAACCACCAGCCACATTACTTGTACCATGGTATGTCGCCTCACTCCGAGACACGGAAAATAGGGACTTAAAGATTGTCTTGATTTTTAGCTAGAAATGACAGTTCGAAATCGCCGTCAGACGACGGCCCGAACCGGTATCGTTCCGTTTCGAGCGAAAAAAGAGTCATATGGCCGAACACGCTCCCGGTGAAAACTTTCTGGCCGTCGACTCAGGCTTCCACCGTCGGGACGTCGATGTCGAGTTCGGCCGCGACCTCCGCGAGCAGGTCGCCTTTGACCTCCTCGACGCGCTGTTCGATCCGGGCGACGACGGGGGCGTCGAACTCCGAGCGGATCCGGTCGATGCGGTTGCGCTCGTTCTCGTAGCGCTCCCGGAGGTAGCGCGCGCCGGTCCCGTCCTCGCCGGCGTCGGGCGCGGGCGCGACCTTGTTGACGACCAGTCCCGCGACTCCGAGGTCGTACTCGGTCAGGTCCTCGATCGCTCGCTCGGTCTCCCGGATCGAGAGCTCGTCGGGGTTCAACACGAGGTAAAACGAGGCGTCGTTCCGGAGGGTGTCGCCGGCGAACTCGAACATCTCCTTGCGCTCGGTGAGCCGCGCGATGATGGGGTCCTCGCTCGCTTTCTTGCGGGCCTCCCGGTCGCCGATGGCCGCCCGTTCGAACAGATCGATGCTCTCTGTGCGTTTCTCCAGCAGGCGCGCGATCCACCCTTCGAGGAAGTCGGGCAGTCCGAGCAGTCGGAGAGTGCCCCCGGTCGGCGCGGTGTCGAACACGACCCGGTCGTACTCGTCGGCCTCGCGCATCACGTCGATGAAGCGGTCGAACAGCGCGGCCTCGTAGGCGCCGGGCGTCCGGTGGGCCAGTTCTATCTGGCGGTCGATCTCGTTGACGATCCCGGCGCTCACCTGATCGGTCATCGTCCGCTTGATGTCCATCATGTGGCGCTCGACCTCCTCTTCGGGGTCGATCTCCATCGCCCAGAGGTTCTCGCGGCCCTCGACCGCCCGCGGGTCGTCGCCGAACTGCTGGTCGAACACGTCGGCGGTGCTGTGGGCCGGGTCGGTCGAGACGACGAGCGTCTCCAGGCCCGCGTCGGCGCACTTCAGGCCGTAGGCACATGACACCGTGGTCTTGCCGACCCCGCCCTTGCCGCCGAAGAAGACGAACTTGTTCATCTTAGAAGTGGTACTGCTGGCCCTTGCGCTCGATGAGGCTCTCGCGGTCCCACATCCGGCGCTCCCACTGCTCGAACTCGTCGCCGAGGTACGGCAGGAGCTCGGCGGTGTAGTAGGAGGCCGGGCTCGGGATGCCGAACGCGTCGGCGAAGCACGCGAACATGAAGGCGTCCTCGGTGTCCTCGGCCTCCTTCTCGACGAGTTCGAACGCCGGGTGCTCGATCATTCCGTGGTAGAGGCCGTGGAGCCACTCCTCCACCTGGCTTCGGAACGTCGCGATTCGGTCGGCAAGTGTCATCGTTTATCACGAAATCGTCCCGGCGATAAAAGGGTGCCGTTGGTCGGTCCCGGGTCTCAGCACCCGCGATTCGCCGAGCCGCCGGCGACGCCGCGATTGCGACTCAGAGGTCGGCCGCGAGCGCGTCGAGCGCCCGTCGTAGCTCGCCGCGTCGCTTCCACGCCGCCACGCGGTCGGTGACCGCCGAGAGCGGGAGGCCGAGGCTCACCCGCGACCGCATCCTCACGCGGCTCCCCTCGTCTTCGGGCTCGACCGAGACGGTGGTCTCCATCGCGTCGAACGGGCCGCCGTCGCCGCGCTGGCGGTAGGCGAGGCCGTCCCCGCGCTCCTCGAAGTCGAGGTGCATGGTCAGGCCGCGCGCGCCCGCGGTCACCGTCCACCCGTCGTCGGTCTCCTCGACGCCCCGGACGTCGAAGCTCCCTTCGTACTCGACCACCGCCGCGGGCGCGAGCGCCCGTCGGACGACTGTCGGCGACTCCGGGACGAACGTCGTGGCCTCGACTTCGCGCATCGTCGGCCCTACGAACGCCGGCCCGAAAGCGTTACGGTCCGAGCAGTGGCACCGACAGGAGCACGAACACGCCCGCGACCGCGAGCGCCCCCACCAGCAGTCGCCGGACTCGCGCCTCGGCCGGGATCTCGCCCCGGTGTTCGGGCCGGCGGGTCCGGACGAACCGGTGGTAGGCCACCGCGGTCGTGGCGAGCGCGGCGACCGTCGAGACCGCGAGCCCTTCGGCCACCCCGACCCCGAACGCCAGCAGGTACCCCGGTCCGAAGCTGTAGCAGACGAGTGCGCCCAGCGTCGCCACCACCAGAAACGGCACCGGATCGACCGCCTCTCCCCGATCGTTCTCCAGCACGGGCCGTCGAGTCGTCGCCCGCGACCTTCGGTCTACCGGCCGTGTCGGGCAAGAGATAAGTCGATCGGGCCGCGATACCCGCCGGATGACCGACTCGAAGGGCGACCCGCGCGTGCTCGCCGCGATGAACCTCGTGCTGTCGAGCCTCTTCGCGGTCGCGGTGGTCTGGGGGCTGTCGTTTCTCGACGTGCTGGCCTACGAGTGGCAGACGATCGCGGCGGTCGCGGCGCTACTGGCCGTGGTGACCCACCTCGTGATTCGGTGACGTTCGGCCGGGGCGGCTCGCCATATTAAGAGATAAGCCCCCGCGTCACCGCCATACGCACAGACATGACCATCGAAGACCGCGGGGACGCCAAGCTCATCACGCACGCGCTCGCTCAAGACACCCTCTCGAATCTCCGAGACGTCGAGACCGAACAGGTCGCGTTCCGGAAGGGCCTCGTCAAGCTCGGCCGGATCTGCGGCTACGAGATCATCGACGGCGCGATGGAGACCGAGTACGTCTCGATCGAGACGCCGCTGACCGAGACGACCGGCCAGCGCGTCAAGGGGCTCGACGACGTGGTCATCATCAACGTTCTGCGGGCCGCGACCCCGTTCGTCGAGGGGCTGTTGAAGGCGTTCCCCCGGGCCAAGCAGGGAGTCATCTCGGCCGGCCGCGACGAGGAGGCCGGAATGAACGACGACGGCGAGTTCCCGATCACCATCGACTACGTCAAACTCCCCGAGATCACGGCCGACGACACCGTCATCGTGGCCGACCCGATGCTCGCGACCGGCTCGACGATGTGTGCGGTGATGGACCGCATCACCGACGAACAGCCCGACCCCGAGCACCTGTTCGTGCTCTCGGCGGTCAGCGCGCCAGACGGTCTGCTCCGGGTGGGCGAGCAGTTCCCGACCGCCGACCTGCTGACGGTCTCGATCGACGACCACCTCGACGACGAGGGGTTCATCGTCCCCGGACTCGGCGACGCGGGCGACCGGGCGTTCCGGACGGCCTGATCGGCGCCCGACTCCCTATCGCCCCAGTAGTCGCCCCACCAGCGACGGCGTTCGCTTCTTCGCGACGATCACCGACCCCTCGGCGCGGCGCCCGACCGCTCGGGGGGTCGAGCCGACGACCCGCCGCCGGATCTGCCCGGTTCGGGTCGCCCCGAGGACGGTCACGTCCCGGTCGGCCGACGCCGCCACGATGGCGTCGGCGACGTCGCCGACCCGGACCTCGGTCTCGACCGGGACCGACCCGAAGCGTCCGCTCGCGTCGGCGAGCAGTTCGCGGGCGGCCGGCTCTTGTGCGGGCGAGTCGGCGACCCGAAGCAGGTCGACCCGAGCGTCGTTGCCGGCCGCGATGGCTCGCGCCACCGCGGCCGCGAGGTCGGCGTTCGGGCTCTCGGCGACGGGCAACAACACCGCCTCGACCCCGTCGGCGACGGCGCCGATCTTCTCGACGAGCACGTCGGCGTCGGCCCGGCGCACGATCCGGTCGACGTTCGTCCCGAGGATCGCGTTCTCCCGGGTGCGGTCTTGCCATCCGACGACGAGACAGCCACAGTCGAGTTCGTCGATCGCGTGGAGCACGCCGTCGGCCACCGAGCCGGCGACGAACAGCCGGCCCCGGACCGGAACGTCGGTGCCGGAGGCGACGTCGACCGCGCGATCGAGCAGCGCCCGGCGCTCGCCGCCCAACTCACGGGCGATGACCTCGTCGGTGAACAGCCCGAACGGCGACTCCCGGGGCGTGACCCGGACCGCGACCACGACGACCTCGCCGCCGCGGTCCCGGGCCACGTCGATCGCGGTCCGCACCAACTGGTCGACGTTGTCGGGATTACCGACTGCGACGGCGACTCTGTCGCGGTCCTCCATCACCGAACCGTCGACGCCTCACAACAAAAGCGTTCGCGTGGTCGGCGGTCAGTCGTCGGTGGCCGCGACCCCCGGTTCGTCGTCGTCGGCGACCTCGGTCTCGGTGAGGTCGGCGTCACGCCACGTTCCCCGGCGGTACCACGCGTAGGCGATCGCCGCGCCCGCGACGTTCGAGATGGCGAACGAGAGCCAGATGCCCGTCTCGCCGAGCGGCCCGGCGGCGAACCACGCGATCGGCAGTCGGATGAATCCGAGCATCAGGACCGAGATGGCCGCCGCGGTCAGGGTCTTGCCCGCCCCGCGGAAGCTCCCGGTGTACGAGCGCATGATCCCGATGAATCCGAACGAGAGCGCGACGTATCGCAGGAACTCCGCCGACACCGCGACCACCTCGGGGTCGGTCGTGAACACGCTCGAAATCGCGCCCGCGCCGAACCAGACCACGACGCCCGCGCCCGTGAGCACGCCGAACATCACCTTAGCCGCGAGCCCGGCCGCCTGCGCCGCGCGGTCGGGCTTGTCGGCCCCGACGTTCTGGCCCGTCATGGTCTCGACGCCGCGGGCCACCGCGATGGCGGGCAGGAAGATGACCGAGAACACCCGGGTCCCGATGCCGTACGCCGCGACGACCGTGGTCGGGAACATCCCGACGATGAAAAGCAGGAGGTTGATCGACAGCGCCCTGCCGGTCCCCTCGACGGAGGCCGGAAGCCCGATGCGGAGGAGCCGCCGGAGGTACTCGAAGTCCGGCCCCATGTCCCGGAGGTTGATCTGGACGCCCCGCGTCCCCTGGAACATGACCGCCAGCCCGACCGCCATCGCCAGCCCCCGCGAGAAGACGGTCGCGATGGCCGCCCCTTCGATGCCGAGCTCGGGGAACGGCCCCCAGCCGAAGATGAGGAACGGGTCGAGCGCGATGTTGAGCACGACCGACCCGAACATCACCAGCATCGGGGTGATGGTGTCGCCGTAGCCCCGCATCAGCGAGATGAACACGAAGAATCCGAACATGAACACCAGCCCGAGCGAGATGACCTGCATGTAGCTGGTCGCCATCGGGAGCACGTCGGGGGAGGCCCCGAGGAGCGCGAGGAACTCCTCGACGAAGACGTAGCCGATCCCGCCGAGGATGATCGAGGCGATGACGGCGAACGTGACCGTCTGGGACGCGGCGTACTCGGCCTCCCGGGGTTCGTCGGCGCCGGTGTGCTGGGCGACGAGGACGCTACCGGCGACCGACAGCCCCATCCCCAGCGAGATGAGCAGGAACACCATCGGAAAGCCGAAGCTGATGGCCGCAAGCGCGTTCGTGCTGTACTGGCCCAGCCAGAAGGTGTCCGCGAGGTTGTACGCGGTCTGAAAGAGGTTGGTGACGACGATGGGAAGCGACAGGAAAAACAGGGGCTTGCCCACGTCGCCCGACGTGAGGTCGAACTCCTCGCGGCCCCGGAACAGCGAGTCGAGGACGCCCATCAGGCGCTCACCTCGGCCGTCTCGTCGGCGACCAGATTTCGCTCGACGTACTCGATCAGCGTCTCGCGGAGCCGGTCGAGCGAGTGGTCGACCGCGACCCGGCGGGTGTGGGCGCCGGAGATCGTGGTCGTCAGGAACTCGGCGACGCGGTCGGGGTCGACGTCGTCGTCGAACTCGCCGGCCTCGATGCCGGCCGCGACCACGGATCGGATGCGCTCGAACAGGTAGTCGTCGAACTCCCGGAGTCGCTCTCGAAACGCGTCGTCGTACGGCGACTGGGCCTTGATCTCGAGCATCGCGGTCCGGAAGTCGACGCCCGGCACGTCGTCGCCCTCTTCGAGCGAGGCCTCGACGAGCGCGAAAAGCTCCTCGCGGGGCGACTCGCGGGTCACCCCGTCCATGTGGTCGGTGTAGCCCTCGTAGAGGTCCGCCAGAAAGGCCACGAACAGGTCCCGCTTGCTGTCGTAGTGGTAGTGGATCGTCGCCTTGCTGGTCTCGGTGTGGGCGGCGATGTCCTGGACGGTCAGGTCGGCAAAGCCGTGCTCGCAGAGCGCGAGATAGGTCGCGTCGAGGATGTCTCGGGTCGGTCGGTCGTCCATTCGTTATCGGACTTACTGACTAGTCAGTCAAAAGGCTTGGGAACCCGGCCGATCGCGCCGGGCCGTGTCGGCGCGGCCCGGACGCGAACAACTAAATATCGCCCGCGACACCGCCCGACCATGGGAAGCGAGGACGCCGACCCGTGCGACGACTGCGGCGACGACGTCTCCGACGCGCTGGCGCGCACGGTCCGACTCACCGTCGACCGGTCGCAGATCGACAGCCAGCGTCTCTGTCCCGAGTGTTTCGCTGACTGGATCGACCGCTACGAGGCGGAGATGCAGCCCGAGCCGGACCCGACCGTGATCGAGGACGGCGACTCGAACATCATCGTCGACTGACACACCGCCGGCCCCGACCGACCGATCGGTCGCGACCCGCGGTTCGCCCCGATCGAACCCCTTCGTTTCAGGTGAACGGCCCGTCGCAGTCGCCCGATCTGCCCGATCGTTCGGGGGGTCGGAAACGGCCCTCGGTGTGAGACAACATCGCAGGGGACCGGCCGTCGCGCTACTCGCCGTTCGCCTCCGGATCGTCCTCGCTCGCCGACAGCCCCTCCTCGCCGCGTTCGAGCGCCGGCGCCACGTCGCGGTGATCGGAGTAGCCGTCGAACCACCGGACGATGCGTTCGAGCCGATCGACGACGTGGCCGGGCTCGCCGCTCCGCGAGAGCTCGTGGCCCTCGCGGGGGTATCGGACCAGCCGGGTCTCGACGCCGTTTTTCTTGTACATGAGATAGAGCATCTCGGCGTTGCTGACCGGGACGCGATAGTCGTCGTCGCTATGTACGAGCAGGGTCGGGGTGTCGACCCGATCGGCGTACGCCGCGGGGGAGTTCTCCCAGAGGAACTCGGGGTCGTCCCACGGCGTCGCGTCGAAGTCCCACTCGATGAGTTTGAACGCGTCGGTCGACCCGTAGAAGCTGTTGAGGTCGTAGACGCCCCGCTGGCTGACCGCGCCCGAGAAGCGATCGGTGTGGCCGACGAGCCACGTCGTCATGTAGCCGCCGTAGCTCCCGCCGGTGACGAACACGTCGTCCGCGTCGACGTACTCCCGGTCGACCACGTCGTCGACGCCGGCCAGCACGTCCTCGGCGGCGACCGGCCCCCAGCCGCCCTCGCCGACCGCGGACATGAACGACTCGCCGTAGCCGGTCGACCCGCGGGGGTTCGACCAGAAGACGACGTACCCCCGCGCCGCCAGCAGCTGGAACTCCTGCCACATCGTCCCGCTGGTCGACCACATCGCGTGGGGACCGCCGTGGATCTCGACCGCGAGGGGGTACTGCTCGTCGGGGTCTCGCGGCTCGTCGCCGCTCGACTGTTCCGCGGCGTTCCACGCCGCGCTATCGAAGTCCGGCGGCGTCAGTACCCAACCCTGAATCTGCTCGCCCGACTCGTTCTCGAAGCGGATCTCCTCGGGTCGACCGATCGCCCGGTCGTCGAGGTAGTCGGCGTTGACGCGGGTGAGTCGTCTGGTCTCGGCGCCGGCCCGCGTCGTCACGAACACGTCGCCGGGGTGGTCCCACTCGGACCTGACGAACGCCACGGCGTCCGCGCCGACCGACCCGCCCGAGACGTGTCCGTCCGCGACCACGCGCTCGGGGGCGGCGCTCGCGTCGCCGGGCGCGCGCCAGACCGCGACGTCGCCCTCGTCGGGCGTCGAGAAGTAGAGCTCCGACTCGTCGGGGCCCCACTGGACCGACACGTCCGTCGAGAGCGTCCGGTCGAGGTCCTCGGTCGGGGTGGTAACGGTCCCGGTCTCGCGGTCGATCACCTTCAGTTCCGTCTGTCGGAGCGTGGCGTTCTCCTCGGGGGTCTCCGCGTAGGCGATCCGGCCGTCGCCCGTGGCCGCCAGCATCGGGCCCCACGCGGTGGTCTCGACCACGGTCTCGGCCTCCCCGTCGGCGTCGAGGTCGTAGGCCACGACGTCGAGGTCGATGTTGTCGTCGGGATCGCCGGTGCGCCGGACGCCGAAGTACAGCGTCGACTCGTCGCCCCACTCGGGGGTCGTGTGGTCGTAGTCGCCGTCGGTGAGCCGCCGGACGGCCGCTCGCGGCGACCGACCGCTCGCGGCTTCCGAGCCGTCCCCGTCGGCCCGAAGGTCCGCGACGTAGACGTGATCGCGCCGGCCGTCGAAGTAGCGCTCGCCGGCCCGGTAGACCATCCGGTCGATGACGCGGGGGTCGGGCTGGTCGGGCTCGTACTCCTCGCCGTCGAGCCCGGTGTCCCGACCCGTCTCGCGGTCGTCGGCCGTCGCCTGCTGGACGAACGCGATCTTGTCCCCGTCGGGCGACCACGCGATCTGAGAGACGCCGCCCGCCACGTCGGTGACCCGCCGGGCTTCACCGCCGTCGGTCGGCATCACCCACAGTTGCGGGCGGTCGTCGTCGGCCCCCCGAGTGCTGACGAACGCGAGCCGATCGCCGCTCGGGCTCCACCGCGGACTGCTGTCGACTCCCTCGGCGACCGTGAACTGCCGGGGTTCGCCGCCGCCGATCGGGACGACGTAGACGGTCGCCTCGTACTCCTCGTCGTCGCTCGGTACCTTCCGAACGAACGCGACTCGCTCGCCGTCGGGCGAGACTCTCGGGTCGGCGACCTGTACGATGTCGTGATAATCACTCGCACAAACCGTTTCCATGTCCGTCGAATGCGGCGGTACCAGTAATAGGATTTCGATTCGAAATACCCCGGCCATATCCTCGCGTAACCCGGATTACGCCGACGTCTCGCCGGCGTTTCGGTGCGGGCGAGACGACTCGGCGCGGTCGAAACGCCGGCTTGCTCCGAGTTCGAAATCGGGAACGTCGGGGTACCGCCGACGGGCGCGGTGACTCCGCGTCCGCTCGATCGAAACCTCCGATTTCGGCGCCGGAGGGTCAGCAAGCTATATGCGCGTTGGCGAATACCTACGCTCTGTCATGGTGGGGGAAATCAACAGACGCGACGCACTGAAAGCGACGGGCGCGGCCGGACTCGCCGGGCTACTCGGGTTCACCGGCACCGGACTCGCGCAGGACCAGCGGCTCTCGTGGCACGCCGGCGGGACCGGCGGCACGTACTTCCCGCTGTCGAACGAGCTCAAGACGGTCGTCGAGGACAACACGGAGTTCACACTTCAGGTCCAGTCGACGGGCGCCAGCGTCGAGAACGTCGGGAGCCTCTCGAACGGCGACGCCGACTTCGCGCTCATCCAGAACGACGTCGCCTACTTCGCGTACAACGGGACCGGGATCGACGCGTTCGACGGGAATCCCGTCGAGAACCTCCGTGGGGTCGCCACGCTCTATCCGGAGACGATCCACGTCGTGACCCGGCCCGAGACCGGCATCGAGACGCTCGAAGACCTCGAGGGCGCGACCATCAACACCGGCGACCTCGGGAGCGGGACGCAGGTCAACGCGCTCCAGATCCTCGAGAGCGCCGGCATCACGACCGACGACTTCACCGAGCAGAACGCCAGCTTCTCGCAGGCGGCCGACCAGCTCCGGGACGGCGACATCGACGCGGCGTTCGTCGTCGGGGGCTGGCCCCTCGGCGCGATCGAGGAGCTCGCGACGACCTCCGAGATCTCGATCGTCTCGATCTCGGGGGACGCCCGCGAGCAGATTCTCGACGCCTCCTCGTGGTTCGCGGAGGACGAGATCCCGGCCGGAACGTACAGCGGCGTCGACGAGGCCGTCTCGACCGTCTCGGTTCAGGCGATGATCGCCACGCGCGAAGAACTCGACGCCGGCACGGTCGAGACGATCACGCAGACGATCTTCGAAAACACCGACGACCTGACGATCAAGACCGACTTCATCGGCACGGACTCGGCGCTCGACGGGATGTCGATCCCGCTCCACGAGGGCGCCCGAGCGGTCCTCGGTCCCGCGACGACCGCGGCTGGCGAGACGGCGACGAACGGGACCGAGATGGGAACCGAGACGGCGACGAACGGGACCGAGATGGGGACCACGACCGAAAGCTAACGTGACTCGACTCCCCCTCTCGGTCTGGGTCTGCCTGCTCGTCGTCGCGGTTGCGGGGGTCGGCGCGGTCGGGGGCGCGGGTCCGCGAGCCCCGGTCGACGCGGCGACCGACCGACCCTCGACGACGGTCGACCCGAACGCGACCCCCGACCGCTCGCTGGTCGTCGCCGACGCCGAGACCGGCGAGCGACTGCTGACGACGCCGGTGACCGAGGGGACGACGGTGGCGCTCAACTACACTCACAGCGTCGAGAAGACGCCGGTGCTCGACGTGTACGCGGTCAACGGCACCGAACTCGAGATGGTCCGCATGGAGTTCCGGTCGTACGGCGCGGGGCTCCCGGCGCGGGCCGACGTGAACGTCACCGACGACGGGACCTTCGTCTTCGACCCGTCGGGGAGCTACGATCACATCTACGTTCAGCCCGGCGAAATCGCGGGTCACGAACTGCTCGTCGCCGACCGGACCTACGACCTCGTCGGGCTCTCGTCGGGCCGGTCGGTGAAACTGCTCGTGACGAACGCCTCCGGGACTCCGACCGACACATGAGCGACACCGAACGCACCGACAGCGCGGCCGTTCCTGACGCCGACCAGCAGGAACTCATCGAGCAACTCGAACGGCGTCGGTCGCTCCGCGGGGCGCTGGCGGTCGCGGTCTCGGTCGTCGCGATCTCGTTTTCGGCGTTCCAGATGTGGCTGGCCGCCCGGGGGTTCATCTTCGCCGCGACCCTGCCGCTCGTCGGTCGGGTCGAACTCGGCTCGCTCCAGTTGCTCCAGATAAACGCGGTCCACGTCTCGTTCGCGCTCGTGCTCACCTTTCTCCTCTTTCCGCCCTCGATGGGCGACGGGTTCGTCTCCCGGCGACTCGGGCGAGTGGTTCCCGCGCTCCGGGACCGATACGGCGACGACAGCGCGGTGACTCGGGCCGGCGAGCGCGCTCGCGGCGCGGTCCGGTGGCTGTTCATGGACCCCGATCGGCGCCGGGTGACGCCGTTCGACTGGCTACTGGTCGGAATCGCAGTTCTGGCGGTCACCTACATGCTGACTGACTTCGGCGAGATCCGCCGGATGCGCGCGCTCGGGCTCGGCTTCGGGCGGACCGTCGGGGAGTACTACCCGTTTCTCGCGCCGGTGGTCGACGCGGTCTCGGCGGTCGGGGTCCCGCTCGACGAGGTGTCTTATGCTTTCCTGCTCGGCGCCATCGGCGTCCTGCTCGTGTTGGAGGCGACCCGGCGCGCGCTGGGCGTCTATCTGATGGCCATCGTGGCGTCGTTCATCGTCTACGCCCGCTGGGGGTACCTGATCCCGATCGACGCCGCCTACGTCGGGGTCCTCTCGATCCCGCGGCTCGGCTGGGACTCGATCGTCCAGAACCTCTGGTACAACACCGAGAACGGCATCTTCGGCGTTCCGGTCACGGTCAGCGTCCGGTTCATCTACATCTTCATCCTCTTTGGCGCGTTCTTGGAGATGAGCGGCGCGGGCAAGTGGTTCATCGACCTCGCGTACTCGGCGACCGGCCAGCGCAAGGGCGGCCCCGCGAAGGCGAGCATCATCGCCAGCGGCTTCATGGGCACCATCAGCGGCTCGTCGATCGCCAACACCGTCACCACCGGGGCGTTCACGATTCCGCTGATGAAGCGGTCCGGATACAGCCCGGAGTTCTCGGGCGCGGTCGAGGCCTCGGCGTCGTCGGGCGGCCAGATCCTCCCGCCGGTGATGGGCGCCGCGGCGTTTCTCATCGTGGAGTACACGCTAACGCCGTTCCGCGACGTCATCTTGGCCGCCGCGATCCCCGCGATCGTGTTCTTTTTCGGCGTGTGGGTGATGGTCCACCTCGAGGCCTCGAAGCGGGACATCGGCGGGCTCGCGATCGAAGACGTCGTCTCGTGGCGGCCCCACCTCGCCCGAGGGTGGTTCTACCTCGTCCCGCTCGGGCTCTTGCTCTACTATCTCATCGTCGAGCGGCTGTCGGTCGCCCGGTCGGCGTGGTTCACGCTGGTCGCGGTCGGCGCGCTCATCGCGCTGGTCGCCGCCTACAGCGAGGAGACTCGCGGACCGCTACTCGGCACCATCACGGGACTGTTCCTGCTGGAGACCGCCGCGTTCGTGGCGACCGGCGCTGGGCTGGTCGACGCGCTCACCGGCTCGGCTCCGGGGACGGGGTTGGCGCCGATCGCGGCGGTGCTCGCGGCGGCCGGCAAGCTCGGGTGGCTCACGCTCGCGGTCAGCCTCGCGACGATGCTCGCCCGGCCGCGGGGCGACGCGCCGCTTCTGGACTTCGACCCGCAGGTCGACAGCGCGGTCTCGTCGGCCGCGGACGCGGTCCGCCGGCCGCGACTCGCGTCCAATCGCCCGTTTCAGTACGTCGGATTCGTCCTGAAGTCGATGGACACGGGAGCCCGCACCGCGACTGCGGTCGTCATCGCGGTCGCCGCCGCGGGCGTGATCCCGGGCGTCATCAGCGTGAGCGGGCTCGGTCCGAACCTGACCGCGCTCATCCGCACCGTGGCCGGCGGCTCGATCGTCGCGCTGCTCGTCCTCACGGCCATCTCCTCGATCATCCTCGGGATGGGGATGCCGACGACGGTGACCTACATCATCCTCGTCTCGATGCTCGGACCGGCGATCAGCGAACTCGGCATCCCGATTTTGGCGGCCCACCTGTTCATCCTCTACTTCGGCGTCATCGCCGACATCACCCCGCCGGTCGCGGTCGCGGCGTACGCCGCCTCGGGAATCGCCCAGTCCGACCAGTTCGAGACGGGGGTAAAGGCGTTCTCGCTGTCGCTCAACAAGGCGATCGTCCCGTTCGCGTTCGTGCTGACTCCGGGCATTCTCCTGCTCCGCGGGACCGGCACCGGCGAGGAGGTCGACGTCATCGGGATCGCCGACGTTACCGAGCTGGGCTACTTCCTTCCGGAGGTGCTGATCCCGGTCGTCGGCGTGTTCGTCGGGGTCGTGGCGCTCGGCGCGACCATCATCGCGTATCTCTACACCGACGTGAGCCGGCTCGCCCGCGCCGGGTTCGCGCTCGCGGCCCTTCTCCTGATGGCGCCGCTGTTGCTGTTCAACGTGGCGACGACGGTGCTCTCTGTGGTGGGGGTGTCGGCGAACGTCGACCCCGTGCTGTTCGATCTCGCACTCCGGGCGGTCGGGGGCGCGCTGTTCGCCGCGCTCGCGGTTCGCAACCGCCGACAGGCCGAGACCGAACCCGCCGCCGAGCCGGGCGCCACCGAAGCGGCCTGAAGACCGTCCCGAGCTACGCGATCCCGAGCGCCGCGAGCGCGCCGAACAGCAGATCGCCGTAGGTCAGCGCCACCACGGTCCCGACGAACAGCGGGACGACGAACGGGATGCCGGGCGAGACCCACACCTCCTCTTTGGCGACCAGCACGTCCAGTCCGTCGCGGAGTCGGTCGGGTGTAGTCCCGTACGCGCCGTGGTCGATGGCCGCGAGGAAGGCGGCCGCGCCCCACGGGTCGTCGGCCGGCGCGTCGTCCGGGACCGCCTCGGCGACCGCACCGCCGTCAGTTCGCGCAGTCTCGACCGCACCGTCGCCGGGCGGGTTCGGCTCGGCCGGCAGGCTCGCGGGGTCGCGCAGGCGGTCGGGGTCGTCCCGGAGCTCCGCGAGCGTCAGTCCCCGCCACCGGAGGTACATCCGGATCGCGTCCAGATCGACGCCGTTGCGGGTCGTGCCCGCCGGCGTCTCGAGCAGTCGACCGTGCTCGGTCGGGATCGCGTCCCACGACACCGGCTTGCCGACGACCATCACCGACGAGAACCGGCCGGCGGTGGCGTTCCGGAGGAAGATACCGACCGGGTAGAGCGCACCGACGAGGACGGTGTTCGTCAGGATCGTGAGCGAGAACACGCCGAGACGGGTCTGTTGGAGCGGGAGCTCCCATCCGGCGAGGAGGTAGCTCGGGAACGTCGGGAACAGCGCGGCGACCACGAGAAACGCCTTCGCGTCCGCGCCGCCGAACGCACGGAACCACCAGAACGCAAGCACCAGCGGCGCGACGACGCCCAGACTCACGCCCGCCCGGATCCAGAAGAACTCCGGGGCGCCGACCGCGCCGCTCGCGGCCCGCCACGCGTCCCACGCCAGCAGGGCGACCGCGAGCGCGGCCAGCGGGTACCACGTCCGGTTCGGGATCCGGCGGGTCCGTACGTCCCGCCACGCCGCCCAGCCGAACACGGGGACGACGACCAGTCGGAGGAGATCGGGTATCGAGGCGTCGAGTGGGGGCACGGTAGTCTCTCGACCGGGACTTGTTCCACCATCGTATATAAATGTAAGAGACGGGGCGGCGCCCGGCCCGCTGTCCGTTCGGGCGAGGGCGCTCGGGGCGTGCGCGCTCAGCGGTCGACGGCGTGGATCGCGTCGATCCGCCACGACGTCGGCCCGTCGTCGGTCGCCGCGAGCGTCGCGTCGACGGTGCCCGACCCGTCGGCGAGCGCCTCGAACCGGTCGCGCTCGCCAGCCGGGAGCGGGACCGCGACATGCTGGTCGTCCGAACTCCGGAGGACGACCTCCCGTTCGACGGCGTCGACGTTCCAGACGACGAACGTATCGCGCATCGTTCGGGTCGCGTTCTCGTCGGTCATCCGTTCCGGACACGCGGCCGACTCACCTAAATCTCCCGCTCAAAGCGGGTGCTACGCGGTCGCGGCGCCGAAAAAACGCGATCGGGAGAGCCGCTTATATGACGCGGTTCTGGAGGTAGTCGAGGTGCTTTGCGTTGTAGACGATCTTGACCTCGTCGGCCGCCGGACTGCCGATGCAGGTCAGGCGAACGTTCTTCTCCTCGACCTCCTCGTCGCTGAGGATCTGTTGCATGTCCATGTCGATTTCGCCCTCCTTGACGATGGACGCGCAGTTCGCACAGGCGCCGGCGCGACACGAGAAGGGCCAGTCGTAGCCCTGCGCCTCGGCGGCTTCGAGGATGTACTCGCCTTCGGCGACCTCCAGGGAGCCGTAGTCCTCGTCGTCGAGGTCCGCGTCGGCGGCCTCTTCGAAGAGGTTGTCGTCGTCCATGTCCCAGCCCTGGTCGTCCAGCACTTCGTAGTTGAGGTATTCTACGGTTGGCATCACCCTGAGTTTCGACCGGCAGATGGTTAGTAGTTATTGTTTCCGCCGAGCTACCCGTAAATCGGGACGAACCGGAAAAGCAGGAACGACGCGACCGCCGAGATCGACGGCGTCAGAATCCAGAGCATCACGACGCGGCCGGTCGCTTCCGGGTCGAACAGGTCGCTCGCCTGCAGGTCGGCGGGCTCTTCCTCGCCGATCTTCTTGACCTTGTCTTCGGGGTCGGCCGCGAGCGCGTTGACCGACATCGTCGACTCCTCGCCGCCCGACGGGTCGCGGGCGTCGCCGCTGACCGCCGACGCCGCCGCGTCCGAGAGCCGGACCGTCCGGGTCGCCCGGCCCCACCCGAGCCCGATGATGCACATCGTGGCGCTCACCGCGAGACTCGCCGGGATGCCGAGGTACGACAGGAAGGTGATGAGCGACGCCGACACCACCTCGACGATGAGCGCCGCCAACAGCGGGAGGTCGGTGAGGCCGTTGCCGACGGTGTCGAGGGTGCGACGCGCGATCGTGAAGGCGCCGAGCGCGATGGCTCCCCCGGCGAGCAGGATGCCCTGATCGGTGGCGAGCGCTCCGCTCCCGACGAGGGGCGCGACGGCGTTGGCGACGTTGGACGCGCCCGCCGAGAACGCCATGTAACAGCCGATCACGACGACGAGGACGCTGCTCACGAGTTCGCGCCGATTGGTGTCGGCGCCCGCGACCGGGTAGGGGATCGAGCCGACCCGGCGGTACTCGATCAGCGGCCCCTCGGTCTGGTCGATCCGGAACCAGACGTCGAGGTAGGGGTAGACGTATCGGCCGACGACCGCACACACCCAGAACGCGAGGATGGGCGCGACCAGCCACCACGAGACGATGCGGCCCATCACGCTCCAGTCGATGTTGCCCGCGGCGACCCCGAGGCCGGCGATGGCGCCGACGGCGGTCATCGACGTGGAGGCGGGCACCCCGAAGAGGTTCGAGACGAGGAGCGCGAGGCCGACGAAAAAGAGGACGCCGACGCTCGCGCCGAGCGTGAAAAGCTCCGCGGGCACGATCTGTCCGCCCATCGTCGCGATGACGTTCCGACCGACCGTCCAGCCGCCCAGCAGCGCGAACCCCGCCATCAGCCCGGCCGCCCCGAGCTTCGAGAGCACGTCGCTGCCGACCGCGGGACCGAACGCGACGCCCGTCGAGGATCCGCCGATGTTGAATCCGACGAACACCGCGACCGCAACGCCGACGACTAACAGCAGGCTCACCATGGGTACACGAAACTCGGAGAGTGATTAAGGCGTGTCGGTTCCCGAAATCGATGTGGCCGGCCCGCCGATTTCGCGCCGACGCGGCTCACCAGATCGGAACGTACCGGAACACGAGGTACGCGACGACGCTCGCCACCGCCGGCACGAGGTTCTGGAGTGCGATCACCCGGGCGGTCGTCGCGGGCTGATAGAGCTCGGCGGGCGACGGCGCGCCCCCGTCCTCGACGACGTCGGACGGTTCGGTGGTCCCGCTACCGGGGCCGACCCCGGCGGTGGGCACGCTCGGCTCGTCGGGGACCGCCTCGGCGACGGTCGCTCGGCCCCATCCGAGCCCCACGACGCTCATCGTGGCGATCACGACGAAGCTCGCGGGGACGCTGAGCGCCGACAGCGCCGTCACGATCGAGGAGCTCACGACCGCGACCACGACCGCCGCGACCAGCGGGAGGTCGGTGAGGTCGTTGCCGACGGTGTCGAGGGTGCGACGCGCGATAGTGAACGCCCCCACGCCGGTCGCGCCCGCCGCCAGCAGGACGCCTTGGGTCATCGTGATCGCGCCGCTTCCGACGAGGGGTGCGACGGCGTTGGCGACGTTGGACGCGCCCGCCGAGAACGCCATGTAACAGCCGATCACGACGACCACGGCGGTTCCAGCGAACTCCCGGCGGGTCGTGTTCGGGCCGAGCGCCGGGCGGGGGATCGCCCCCGACCGATCGAGAGCCACCAGCGGCCCGTCGGTCCGGTCGACCGCGATCCGCGCGGCGAGGTCGTCGTACCAGTAGCGGCCGACGACCGCGCTCGCCCAGAAGCCGACGATCGGCGCGACCAGCCACCACCCGACGATCTCGATCACTGCGTCGACCTTCAGCCGGCCGATCGCCAGCCCGAGGCCGACGATGGCGCCGACGGCGGTCATCGACGTCGAGGCCGGAACCCCGAAGACGTTGCCGGCGAACAGCGCGAGCCCGATGAACAGCAAGACCGCGATGCTCACCCGCATCGTGAACGGATCGTCGGCGACCAGTCCCCGCCCGAGGGTGTCGACCACGCGGCGACCGAGCGTCCAGCCGCCAAGCAGGAAGCAGACGCTCATCAGTCCGGCCGCCCCGGACTTCGAGACCGCGTCGCTCCCGACCGCCGGACCGAACGCGACGCCCGTGTTCGACCCGCCGACGTTGAAGCCGACGAAGGCGGCGACGCCGAGACCAACGAGTAACAGCAGCATGCGTCGGTGATTCGAGCGAGTAGCGCTTAAATCTTCGACGTGGCCGCCGACGACGTCGGGGCCGTCCGGACGCGGGTCGGCAAATGGTACAGCGGAAGAAAGGGTTATCCCGCCGGCACCAGTTCCAATACGCATGCAAGTCCTCGTCACGGACCCCATCGCGGACGCAGGGTTAGACCGCCTCAGAGAGGCGGGCCACGACGTCGAAACGGCCTACGACGTGGAGGGCGACGCCCTCCTCTCGGCGGTCTCGGACGCGAACGGGCTGATCGTCCGGTCGGGCACCGAGGTCACCGAGGAAGTGTTCGAGGCCGCCCCGGAGCTCGTGATCGTCGGGCGGGCCGGCATCGGCGTCGACAACATCGACATCGACGCCGCGACCGATCACGGCGTCATCGTCGCCAACGCTCCCGAGGGCAACGTCCGGGCGGCGGCCGAACACACCGTCGCGATGGCGTTCGCCTCGGCGCGGTCGATCCCGCAGGCCCACGCCCGCCTGAAGGACGGCGAGTGGGCGAAAGGCGACTATCTGGGCACCGAGGTCAACGCCAAGACGCTTGGCGTGGTCGGGCTGGGTCGGGTCGGTCAGGAGGTCGCGAAGAAGCTCGACTCGCTCGGGATGGAGCTGGTCGCCTACGATCCCTACATCAGCGAGAACCGCGCCGCCCAGTTGGGCGCCGAGCTGGTCGACCTCGACGACTGTCTCGACCGGGCGGACTTCCTGACGGTCCACACCCCGCTCACCCCCGAGACCGAGGGGCTCATCTCCGACGCGGAGCTCGCCCAGATGGAGGGGGGCTACCTCGTCAACTGCGCCCGCGGCGGCGTCGTCGACGAGGACGCGCTCGCGGCGGCCGTCGACGACGGCGTGTTGGCCGGCGCGGCGGTCGACGTGTTCGCCGACGAGCCCGTCTCGGCCGACAACCCCCTGCTCGACGTCGAGGACGTGGTCGTCACGCCCCACCTCGGCGCGAGCACCGAGGCCGCCCAGGAGAACGTCGCGACCAGCACCGCCGATCAGGTCGTCGCCGCCTTCGCCGAACAGCCGGTCGTCAACGCCCTGAACGCCCCCTCGATCGACGAGAGCGCGTTCCCACGGGTCGAACCGTACATCGGGCTGGCCGAGACCGCGGGCAAGATCGCGACCCAACTGCTCGATCAGCGCATCGAGTCGATCGAAGTCCACTACGAGGGCGACATCGCCGAGGAGGACGTCGAACTCGTGACCGCGAGCGCCCAGAAGGGCGTGTTCCAGCCTCTCGAGTGGCAGGTCAACGCGGTCAACGCGCCCCAGATCGCAGAGGACCGCGGGGTCGAGGTCACCGAGTCCAAGACCCGCCAGACCGACGACTTCCAGAGCCTCGTCCGGGTGACAGTCGCGGGCGACGACGAGTCGGTCAGCGTCGAGGGGACCCTGTTCGCCGACGAGGACCCCCGAATCGTTCGCGTCGACGACTACCGGGTCGACGCCATCCCCCACGGCCACATGCTCGTCGCGCGCAACGAGGACGTGCCGGGCGTCATCGGGTTCATCGGGACGGTGCTCGGCGACCACGACGTCAACATCGCGGGCATGTTCAACGCCCGCGAGGCCCACGGCGGCGAGGCGCTGACGGTGTACACGCTCGACGAGCCGGTCCCGGCCGAGGCCAAAGAGGTCCTCGAAGCCGACGGTCGCATCATCGAAGCCCGCTACATCGAACTCAACGGCTCGGAGTAGTCGCGCCGCCACCGATCCCTTCGCTCGCACTGTCTGGTGGTCCCGCACTCGTTTTCGCGTCGCTGTCGCCCGACTCGGCTACCGGCTACTGTGCGACGGTGCAGACGCCGTCCGTCCCTCGGAACTCGAAGCGCGCGCCGCCGGCCTCGCTCTCGGTCACCGCGACGCGCCAGTCGTGGCGGTCGGCGACGTCGGCGACGACCGCCAGCCCCACCCCGTTCCCGTCGGATCTGGTCGTGAACCCCTGCTCGAACACCTCCTCGCGGTCGCTCTCGGGCACGCCCGGCCCGTCGTCGGCGACGTAGAACCCGCCGTCGTCGAGCGCACCGACCCGGACGGTCGCGTCGGGGCCGCCGTGCTCGACCGCGTTTCGGAACAGGTTCTCGAACACGCTCGCCAGTTGGCTGTCGTTCGCTTCGACCACCCCGACGCCCTCGTCTACGGCGAGGGCGGCGTCGGCGGTCTCGACGTTCGCCCACGCCCGCTCGGCGAGGTCCCCGACCGAGTGGGGGTCTCGACGGGCGGTTTCGTCGTCGCGTGCCATCGCGAGCACCTCCTCGATGATGTCGTCCATGCGGTCGTGGGCGTCGTCGACCTTCGCGAGGTGGTCGTCGACGTCGACGTCCGTCTCGCGCCCGAGTTCGAGGTGACCCTGCGCGACGTTGAGCGGGTTCCGGAGGTCGTGGGCGATCGTGTGGCCGACGCGTTCGAGCCGTCGGTTCTGGCGTTCGAGCGCGGCTTCGTGGCGCTTGACCGAGGTCACGTCCTTCAGGAGCAGTATCTCGGCGTCGACCGCACGCTCCGAGAGCGGCGTGAACTGGACGTCGAACTCGCGCTCTCGGCCGTTCGCGTCTTCGACCGAGAGTTCGTCGATGGCGTCGTCGGTGTCGTACTGGCGCTCGAACTCGGGACATCCTACGAACGCCTCGTCGGTCGACAGTCCGATCGCGGCGTCGGCGTCCCGCCAGCCGAACAGGTCGGCGGCCGCCGGGTTCGCGTCCGCGATCCGGTCGTCGTCGAGGACGACCACCGGGTCGTCCATCTCCTCGACGACGGTGTGGCGACCGACGGGCGCGATGTCGAGGAGGCCGTACTTCGATATCGCGAGGGCGAACGTGAGCGCGCTCACGCCGAAAAACACCTCGGGTTCGACGGGTATCAGCCCGTTGTAGAACAGCGTCCCCCCGACCCACGGCACCGTCGTCCCGGCCAGCACCGCGAGCGTCTGGATCCGGTAGAGCCGCCGCGACCGGACGAGACCGTGGAGTAACAACACGGTCCCGGCCGCGTTCACGAGGTTCGAGTAGAAGTTGGCGAACCAGAACCACGGCCCGAACTCGCGCTGGATCGTCACGGTGTCGCCGACGGTGGCGAGTTCGGCCGACGTCCGGACGAGATGGTGGTACCCGTTGGTCCACGCGAGGAGGATCGTGATCGCCGGAATCACAGCCAGCACCGCCAGCGACCGCCGGGTCACCCACTCCTCGCGGCCGGCGTACTCGCAGGCGAACGCGAACCACGCAAGCGGGACGACCACGGTGCCGACGTACTGGACGTCCACCCAGAACAGCTTCGCACCGAGCGACGTGCTGGCGATCTGGAGGGCGTTCCCGCCGGTCCAGACCGCAGTCGCGACGGTGAACGCCGCCAGCGGAACCGCGCCCGGCATTCGACGTCGCCGCCACGCGAACACCGCCACTCCGAGCGAGACGACCGTGGCGAGTATCGACGCGGCGACGGGGACGGTGAACTGCATGAGTTAAATTACCGTAATTATCAGGATTTCATACCCCACCCCTATAAAGTATCTGGCGTAATTATCACGGATCAAACTCCCAGTCGCGCGCTCGGACGCGGCAGGTATTAACTCACCGATCTCAGTCGACCGGCGAACGCCCCCAAGGCCGAGTCCGCCGACCGTTCGACGAGCAAGACGGCGGTCGGGCCGTCGAGGTCGGTGAGAGTCCGGGTCAGTTCTCCGCGAGGTGGTCTAACACGCCTTCGGTGTCGGCCGGCACCGCCTCCGGCTTTGCGCCCGCCGTCGCCGCGGCGTCGGGGTCTTTCAGCAGGTGGCCGGTCGTGAGACAGACGACCTGCTCGTCGGCGTCGATCTCGCCCGACTCGCGGAGTTTGCGGAGCCCGGCCACCGACGCGGCGCTCGCGGGCTCGACGCCCACGCCGTCCTCGGCGAGCGCGCGCTGGGCGTCGGTGATCGCCTCGTCGGAGACCGCGACCGCGGTGCCGCCGGTCTCCCGGATGCCCGGTAGCGCCTTCGGCGCGTTGACGGGATTGCCGATCCGGATGGCGGTCGCGCGGGTCTCGACGTCTTCCCACCGCCGGACCTCCTCGCGGCCCTCGGCGACGGCCTCGACCATCGGGGCCGCGCCCTCGGCCTGGACGCCGGTCAGTTTGGGCACCTGCTCGACGTCGAGCGCGCCGGCCGCGACGAGTTCGCGAAACGCCTTGAACAGCGCCGCGGTGTTGCCCGCGTTCCCGACCGGTAGGACGATGCGGTCGGGGAGGTCGCCGGTCTGGTCGCGGAACTGCTCGACGATTTCGAGGCCGATCGTCTTCTGGCCCTCCAGCCGGAAGGGGTTGAGCGAGTTGAGCAGGTACGCCTCCCCGCGTTTCGCGAGGTCCGCGACGATGTCGAGACAGGCGTCGAAGTTGCCGTCGACTTCGAGGATCCGCGCGCCGTGGAGGCTGGCCTGCGCGACCTTCCCGGCCGCGACCTTCCCGGCCGGCAGGAGGACGAGGACCGGCGTGTCGGCCCGCGCGCCGTAGCACGCGAGCGCCGCGCTGGTGTTGCCCGTCGAGGCGCAGGCGAGCCGGCCGACCCCCAGCCTCTCGGCGACCCGCACGCCGACGGTCATCCCGCGGTCCTTGAAGCTCCCGGTCGGGTTCATCCCCTCGTGTTTGATCCGGAGGTCCTCGACCCCGACCTCGGATTCGATCGTCGGGACCGAGTAGAGGGGCGTATCGCCCTCCTCGATGCTCACGCCGGTCGCGAACGGGAGCGCGTCGGCGTACCGCCAGACGCCCCGGCCCTCGAAGTCCGCGAACGTCGGGTGGTCGGCGTACCGGACTTCGAGCAGGCCGTCGCAGTCGGGACACCGGTAGCGGACCTCCTCGAACGGGGCGCCGGTCCAGCCACACTCGATGCAGGTCAGCCAGACGCCGTCGTCGGCGTCGGCCGGCGGGGCGTCGACTCCGGCGTCGGCCAGCGTCAGGTCGGTCATTGGCGGGTCGAAAGTGGCCGAGCGGCAAAAAGGGGCCGGTCGGCGGCAGATTTGCCGATCCGTCGGCTCGGTCGGCGCCCCGCCGACCGCCGGACGAACGCGTTCGGTCGACACTCAGACCGCGTCAGAGAGCCGCGCCGCGGCCGCGACCGTCGCCGCGACGAGCGCCGCCCACAGCATTAGCCCCTGTGCCCCCAGGACGGCCAGCCCCATTCCGAGCGCGACAACCACCAGCGAGCTCGCGATGCCGGGGCCGTCGAGTCGCTTTAGGGGCCGTTCCCGGGTCGCCTCGGTGCCAAAGAGGTAGCCGTAGCGCTCGTGGAGCGTCCGGCCGTCGGCGTCCGCGCCGCCGTCGCGATCCCGGACGTAGGCGAACTCGCTGGTCGCACACTCCGGGCAGTACGCCAGCGATACCGCCGCGTCCCTGCCGGTCGGCCGGTCGACCATGTCGACGCCGACCACGACCGCTTCCTCGACCGACACCAGTCCGCCGCGTCGCGGACAGTACTCCGGGTAGCGTTCGCACGTCACCGCCTCGACTCGTTCGTTGGCCGGTAGCTCGACCGTCTCGGTCTCCATCGGCGCGCCGTCGCCGTCGACCTCGACCGGTCGCTCGACGTCGACTGTCGTCCCGCGAAGTATCGTTTCCGTCTCGAAGCGTTCCTCGGGCATGAGTGAGTGTGAGAGCCAATCCCTCACGCGTCGTTCGGGTGCGACGCCCTTAGCGTCTTGGGCACCCGCCGTCGGCCGGATCCGGGTCCGGCCTCGACCCGGCTACCGCGCGCCGAGCAGGTGGGCCAAAAGCGCCTTCTGGGTGTGCATCCGGTTCTCGGCCTGATCCCAGACGACCGCCCGGTCGCTCTCGAGCACCGCGCCGGTGATCTCCTCGCCGCGGTGGGCCGGCAGACAGTGCATCGCGATCGGATCGTCGGGCCCGGCCAGCAGGTCGTCGTTCACCTGGAACCCCTCGAAGTCGTCGAGCTTCGCGGCGCGCTCGTCCTCCTCGCCCATGCTCACCCACACGTCGGTGTACACCACGTCGGCGTCCTCGACCGCCGCCGCGGGGTCGTTGCCCACCTCGGGCGCGGTCCCGCGGGCCGCGGCGCGCGCGAGCACCGCATCGTCGGGTTCGTACCCCCCGGGCGTCGCGATCGAGAGGTCGATCCCGGCCATCGCACAGCCGACCGCGAACGACTGGGCGACGTTGTTGCCGTCGCCGACCCACGCCGCGGTCACGTCCTCGAAGCCGCCGAACCGCTCGTAGATCGTGAACAGGTCCGCCAGCGTCTGGCACGGGTGGGCGTCGTCCGACAGCCCGTTTATCACCGGGACCGAGGCGTGGGCCGCCATCGACTCCAGCGCGTCGTGGTCGAACACCCGCGCCATCACGGCGTCGACGTACCGCGAGAGCACCCGTGCGGTGTCCGAGACCGGCTCGCCGCGGTCGAGGTGGGTGTTCTCGGGGCCGAGGAAGACGGCGTGGCCGCCCAGTTGGGTCATCCCCGTCTCGAAGGAGACCCGCGTCCGGGTCGAGGGCTTCTCGAACAGCATCGCGAGCGTCCGGTCGGGCAGTACCGCGTGGGACTCGCCCGCGTAGTGGGCCCGCTTGAACTCCGCGGCGGTCGAGAGCACCGCCGCGAGGTCCTCGTCCGAGAGGTCGTCCACGTCGAGGACGTGCTTTGGGGTCGGCTGGTCGTCGGTCGGTTCGTCGGCGGTCGTCGCGCGTGTCGCGTCGTGGCTCATTGTTGCAGGGTCTCACAGACGTCTTCGAGGACCGCGACCGCGCGGTCGAGGTCCCCGAGGTCGAGGCGTTCGTTCGGCGCGTGATCAAGCGCGGAGTCGCCGGGGCCGTAGGTCGCCATCGGGCGGTCCCACGCCCCGGCGTAGATGTTCATGTCGCTGGTCCCGGTCTTGCGGAGCGATCGGGGGTCGCCCCCGCGTCGTCGGATCGCGGCGCGGAACGCTCGGGCCACCGCGGTCCGGGGGCTCTCCATCACCGGCGGGGTCGGCTCGCGCCACTCGATCTCGCCGCCCGAGCCGAGTTCGCCCTCGACCGTCTCGCGGATCGACGCGGCGGTCTCGCCGGGCGGAATCCGGAACTGGGCGTCGATCGTCGCCTCGACCGAGAGGCCGTCCTCGGCGACGCCGCCCGCGATCTCGACGGGCTTGGCCGTCACTCGCTCGAAGACCGGCGTCTCCTCGTCGCTCTCGAACGCGGCGTCGACCCGCGACCACCACGCGGTCGCCCGCTGGATCGCGTTGGGCTCGGGCCGGGAGGTGTGGGCCGAGTCGGTGCTCGCGGCGTACGTCCCGACCTGAAAGCCCCGGTAGCCGAGGGTCACGCCGTCCCAGCCGGAGGGCTCGCCGTTGATCAGGGCGTCGGGCGCCTCGCGGTCCCCGACGAGGAAGCGCGCGCCCCGGGAGTCGGTCTCCTCGCCGACGACGCCGGCGAAGCTGACGCCCGTCCGGACGGCGGCGACCGCCATCGCGGCGAGCGGCCCCGTGGCGTCGACGCTCCCGCGGCCCCACAGCTCCTCGCGCCCGTCGTCGGTCTCCTCGATCCGCACCGGGATCTCGCCGGGCACCGTGTCGACGTGGGAGGTCAGCAACGCCGCGTCGTCGGCGGGCGCCCGAACGTTGCCGACCTCGTCGATCCACACCTCCCGGTCGCGCTCCTCGAAGAACGCCGCGAGCCGCCGGGCGGCCTCGCCCTCCTCGCCCGACGGCGAGGGGATCGCCACGAGGTCCGCGAGCAGATCGCGGGCGGTCCCGTCGCTCGCGACCGCGCCGGCGCTCACGCCGACACCTCCGCGAGCGCGTCTCCGAGCGCCTCGGCCACCGCGTCGGCGTGGCTCTCGTCGACGACCAGCGGCGGAAGCAGTCGCACCACGGTCCGGCCCGCCGGTAACGCGAGCACGCCGTGGTTCATCGCCAGCCGCTTCAGGACGGCGTTCGCGCCTCGACCGACCTCGACGCCGATCATCAGCCCCTCGCCGCGGACCGCGCGGATCGGTAGCTCCGATCCCCCGAGTTTCGACTGGAGATGCGTCCCGACCGCCTCGGCGTTGCCGGGGAGGTCGGCGTCGACGATCGCCGACAGGGTGGCCTCGGCGGCGGCGCTGACGACCGGCCCGCCCGAGAACGTCGAGCCGTGGGGCCCGGCGTCGTCGGCGATCCAGTCGGCACAGAGGGTCGCGCCGATCGGGAGGCCGCCGCCCAGCCCCTTCGCGGAGGTGAGCACGTCGGGCACCACGCCGCGGTTCTCGCAGGCCCAGAGCGCGCCGGTCCGGCCGAGCCCGGTCTGGATCTCGTCGAAGACCAGCGCCGCGCCGGCCTCGGCGGTCCGCTCGCGGGCCGCCCGCAGGTAGCCCTCGGGCGCGGGGTTGACCCCGCCCTCGCCCTGTATCGGTTCGAGCAACACCGCGGCGGTCTCCTCGTCGACGGCGTCTTCGAGCGCGGCCTCGTCGCCGTACGGGACGAACTCGAAGTCGCCGGCGAGGGGCTCGAACGGCTTCTTGTACTTGGGCTTCCACGTCGCGGCGAGCGACCCCATCGTCCGGCCGTGGAACCCCCGCTGGGCCGCGACGACCTTCGAGCGGCCGGTCGCGCTCCGGGCGAACTTGAGGGCGGCCTCGTTGGCCTCGGTCCCGGAGTTACAGAGCCAGACGTTGTCGAGGTCGCCCGGCCCGAGGGCCGCGAGCTTCTCGTAGAGGGCGTCGCGGGCCGAGTTGGGGTAGCTCGCCTGCACGAAGGTCAGCTTCTCGACCTGCTCGCTGACGGCCGAGACGACCGCGGGGTGAGCGTGGCCCACCGCGGCGACGCCGTAGCTGGCGCCGAAATCGAGGTACTCCGCGCCCGTCCCGTCGTAGAGGTACGGCCCCTCGCCGCGCTCGATGGCGATCGGCTTCTCGGAGTAGACGAAGCCGCTCATCTGACCGCCCCCGGTTCGAACGCCGTCCCGTGGCCGGTCCTGGCGGCCGTGATCGGGTCGCGGTTGTTCGCGTCGGCGACCGTCACCGACGCCGCGCCGCCCTCCAGAGCCTCGACCGCCGCCATCACCTTCTTGGTCATGAACCCCTCGGCGGCGTCCTCGACGGCTTCGAGGTCCGCGGGCGACCCCACCGCGTCGATCAGCGTCTCGGGGTCGTCGGGGTCCTCGTAGACGCCCGCCACGTCGGTCAGCACGACCAATTCGGCGCCCAACGCGGCCGCGGTCGCGGCGGCCGCGCGGTCGGCGTCGGCGTTGACGGCGGTGAACGTTCCGGCGGCTCCACCGCCTTCACCGCGACCCGTCGAGGACGCGCCGGCCGTCTCCTCGCCGAGCGCGGGCACCGTCACGACCGGGACGTAGCCGCCCGAAAGTAACGTCGACAGCAGGTCGTCGTTGACCGACTCGATCGTTCCGGAGTGGTCGCCCCGGCGTATCTTCTTGCGGCCGTCTTCGAGCACTTTGACAGCCGACTTGCGCGAGCCGGTCAGGAGCTGGCCGTCGACGCCCGACAGCCCCACGGCGTTGACGCCCTCGTTCTGGAGCGCCGTGACGAGGTCGGTGTTGAGCTTCCCGGGGAGGACCATCTCGAACACCTCCATCGTCGCCTCGTCGGTGAACCGCCCCGCGACACCCCCGGGCGTCTCGACGTACTCGGGCTCCTCGCCCAGCCGCTCCAAAGTGTCGTCGACCGCGGTCGAGCCGCCGTGGACGACCACCACGTCCTCGCCGTTGGCGACGAGGTGGGCGACGTCGGCGAGCGCGCCCGCGGGGTCGACCGCCCGGGCGCCGCCGAGCTTCACGACGACGGGCGGCGACTCGTCTTTCGACGTTCGAGAAGCGCCGCTTCTCTGACCGCCGTCGGTTCGCAGTCCGTCCTCGCCCAGATCGTTGTCGACGAGGTCCTCGTGAGCCGCTTCGAGCTCCGCTTTCGTGTACGTCTTTTCGGTCATGGGCTTCCCACCGGGTGGAGTCCCTGAAAGTCGAGTCCTGCCGTCTCCTCGAAGCCGAGCGCGACGTTGGCGGCGTGGACCGCCTGCCCGGCCGTGCCTTTCACCAGATTGTCGATCGCGCTGAACACCACGAGCCGCTCGTTTCCGGGGTCGAGTTCGAACCCGACTTCGGCCACGTTCGTGCCCGCGACCGCCTTGGGCTCGGGGTAGCGATACACCCCCGACCCGCCCGACTGGAGCCGGACGAACGGCTCGTCGTCGTACGCTCCCCGGAAGGCCGACCAGAGGTCGCTCTTCGAGACCGGGCCGTCCGGGAAGACGTGGCAGGTCGCGGCCGCGCCCCGGACCATGTCGACGGCGTGGGCCGTGAACGAAACCGACGCGCCCAGTTCCTGCTCGATCTCGGCCTCGTGGCGGTGGCCGGTCGGCGCGTAGGGCCGGACCACGCCCGAGCGCTCGGGGTGGCTGGCGGCCTTGCTCGGGCTCGCGCCGCCCTCAGAGGAGCCGACTTTCACGTCGGCGACGATCCGTTCCCCGCCGTCCAGCACCCCGCCGTCGAACAGGGGGTAGAGCCCGAGGATCGTCGCGGTCGCGTTGCACCCGCCCGCGGCGATCAGGTCGGCGCCGGGTAGCTCCTCGCGGTGGAGTTCGGGCAGAGCGTACACCGCCTCCTCGAGGTACTCGGGCGCGTCGTGGCCGTCGTACCACGTCTCGTACTGCTCGACCGTGTCGAGCCGGAAGTCCGCGCTGAGGTCGACCACTGTGTCGGCGGCCTCGTAGAACGCGTCGATCTGGGCCATCGAGACGCCGTGGGGCGTCGCCGCGAACAGCACGTCGACCGACTCGAGGTCGGCCGGCTCGGAGAACCGAAGGTCGGTCCCCCGAAGGTTCGGGTGGACCGACCCGACCGACTTGCCGGCGTACTCGCGGCTGGTCGCACACGCGAGGTCGAAGCCGGGATGGCCGGCGAGCAACCGCAACAGCTCGCCGCCGGCGAACCCCGAGCCCCCGACTACGGTCGCGGTCAGGGTCTCGGCTTCGGTGTCGGTCTCGGTTTCGGCCTCGGTCCCGGTTTCGGCGGTGGGCGCTCCGTCCTCGCTCGCGACGCCCATCAGGCCACCACCTCCTGTTTCGCGCCCGCCTTCGCTTCGAGCCAGTCGACGACCGCGCCGGGCACGTCGACGTCGACGGCGTCGTTCAGCGCCTTGAACTCGACGGTGTGGTTGACCTCGTGGACGGTGTAGCTGGCGTCTCTCGGCTCCGCGGCGTCGCCGCTCGGCTCCTCCGGGGCGCTCGCCGCCTCGCTATCGCCGACCTCCATCAAATCGACCCCGAGCAGGCCGCCCCCGACCGCGTCGCTGGCCGCCGCGACCAGCTCCTCGGCCTCGGCGTCGAGCTCGAACGCCTCGGTCTCGGCGCCCTTCGCGGCGTTGGTGAGCCAGTGGTCCGACGACCGGACCATCGCGGCGACGGGCTCGCCGTCGGTCGCGAGCACGCGGATGTCCCGACCGGGCTTTTCGACGAACTCCTGGACGTAGAACACCTTGTGCTCGTAGTGGCCCAACGTCGCCTTGTGTTCGAGGATCGCCTCGGCGGCGCTCCGGGAGTCGACCTTCGCCATCAGGCGCCCCCACGACCCGACCACGGGCTTGAGCACGCAGGGGTAGCCAAACGCCTCGATGCTCTCGATCGCCGACTCCTTGGTGAACGCGACGTCGGTGTTCGGCGTGGGGACGCCCGCGCTCGACAGCGCGAGGCTGTTTTTCACCTTGTCGGCGCACGTCTCGGCGGTCGCCGGGTCGTTGACCACGGGCACGCCGTACGCCTCGCAGAACTTCGTGGCGTAGAGGCTCCGGCTGGTAGCCAGACACCTGTCGACGACGACGTCACACTCGGTGAGCTCGTCGGGGCCTTCCTCGAGCCCGAACTGGTGGTCGCGCACGTCGATCTTCGTCACCTCGTGGCCGCGCTCGCGCAACTCGCCGAGGAGGAGCTTCTCGTCTTTACGGATCCGGGAGTAAAGCAGTCCGACGCGCAATTTACTCCCCCCAGTCCTCTTCGAGCTCCGGGGCTCGATCGAGGACTGGCGGGGCTCGCTCGACGATTTCGAGTTCGGCGCCACAGGTCGTGCAGTCGACTATCTCTCCCACTTCTGCCGAATCGTGTAGGGCGACGTCCGCCCCGCACTCGACGCACTCTGTCATCGTACCCCTTCGTACCCCGTACGTATACTTAAACCCGTCGAATTTGTAATTTGTATTACATAGAGTAAATGCGACGCTAACGGCGTGAAACGCTCGAATCCCGGTCAGTCGAAGCCCGATCGTCGGCTCCGTCGATATATAAATGGGGTCCCGGACGGGACCGGCGGCGGATCAGTCATATCGACTCACCTCCGTCCGGAGGCGCTCGTCGGCGCTCGCCAGCGCGTCGCGTTCGGCCGCGAGCGCGTCGGCGTCCGCCTCGACGCTCGCCTCGGCGTCCGAGCGCACGGTCGCGACCGCCTCGGGCGCGGGACCGCCGGCCGAGTCGCGGGCCGCCGCGCTGGCCTCGGGGTCGAGCGCGGCCTCGACCGACTCGCGGTCGACGTAGGCATCGAGCGACTCGCCGAGCACCGACTCGGCGGCGGCGTCGAGCGCGGCGTAGTCCGCCCCGTTCTCGGAGGCGTCTCCCGCGCGCTGGGCGGCGTTCGCGACCATCTCGTGGGCCTTCCGGAACGGGACGCCCTGCATCGCCAGCAGGTCGGCGACCCCGGTCGCGGTCGAGAAGCCCTCGCCGGCCGCGTCCGCGAGCGCCGCCTCGTCCCACGTCGCGGTCGCCGCGGCGCCGGCCGCGACCTCGACCGCCTCGGTCACCGCGTCGACGGCGTCCCACGCGTGGGGGGTCGCCTTCTGGAGGTCGCGGTTGTACGCCCGGGGAAGTCCCTTCAGCGTCGTCAGCAGGCCGTTCAGCCCGGCCGCGGCGTCGCCGGCGGTCGCCCGCACGAGTTCGAGCGTGTCGGGGTTTTTCTTCTGGGGCATGATCGAGGAGGTCGACGAGTAGTCGTCCGACAGTTCGACGAGCCCCTTGTTCGAGAACACCGCGAGGTCCTCGGCGAGCCCCGACACCGTGGCGGCGAGGTTCGCGAGCGCGGCGACGACCTCCACGAGGAAGTCGCGGGTCGAGACCGCGTCCATCGAGTTCGCGACCGTCCCCTCGAAGCCGAGCAGGTCGGCGGTCCGCTCCCGGTCGACGTCGAAGGGCGTGCCCGCGAACGCCGCCGAACCCAGCGGCGAGCGGTTCACGCGGTCGTAGGCGTCGAACAGCCGCTCGGTGTCGCGGGCGACCGCCCCCTCGTACGACAGCAGGAAGTGGCCCACGGTGGTTGGCTGGGCGGGCTGGAGGTGGGTGTAGCCGGGCATCACGGTCTCGGCGTGACGGCCCGCGGCGTCGGCGAGCGCCTCCCGGAGCGCGAGCGTCGTCTCGATCGCGTCGAGGACGTCCTCGCGCAGGCGGTACCGGATGCAGGTCGCGACCTCGTCGTTGCGCGACCGGGCGGTGTGCATCTTCCCGCCGACGTCGCCGACCCGGTCGATGACCGCGGTCTCGATCGCGGCGTGAACGTCTTCGCCGTCGGGCAAGGCGTCGAAGCCGGCCGCCGCCACGTCGTCGACCGCGGCGAGGATCGTCCCGGCCGCCTCCTCGTCGACGATACCCTGTTCGGCGAGCATCACGACGTGGGCGCGGTCGACCGCGAGGTCGGCCGCGAAGATGCGTTCGTCGTCGTCCATCGAGGAGAGGAACCCGCGGGCGGGGCCGCCGCTGAAGCGCTCGCGGCGCACCACGTCGTCCGCGCCGGCGCGCTCCGGGTCGTCGCCCGCTCCGGGCTCGCTCTCCTCCGTCATGCTACTGGTCCTCCTCGGTCGCCTCGCCGTTCCCGTCGGCGAGCAGTTCGGCCTTCTTCGCCTCGGCGTCGGCGGTCACCTCGTTCGCGAGCCGCGACTGGAAGCCGTGGTACTTCGCCACGCCGGTCGCGTCCTCTTGGGCGATCCCGTCGACCGACTCGGTGTTGAACGAGGCGGCCGATTCGGAGTACACCGCGTACTCGCTCTCGCGACCGACCGGGCGCGCCTGCCCGCCCTCGAACTTCACCGTGACGGTGCCCGTGACCTTCGTCTGGGTCTGTGCGACGAACCCGTCGAGCGCGTCCACGAGCGGCGCCGACAGCAGTCCCTGATAGGCCTTCTCGGCCCACTGGTGGTCGACCTGTTGTTTGAACTCGCGTTCCTCTTTGGTGAGCACCAGCCCTTCGAGGGCCTCGTGGGCGTTGAGAAGTGTCGTCGCCGCGGGGTGTTCGTAGTTCTCGCGCACCTTCAGCCCGAGCATGCGGTCTTCCATCATGTCGGTCCGACCCACGCCGTGGCTCCCCGCGAGGTCGTTGAGCGTCTCGATCAGCTCGACCGGGTCGATCTCCTGGCCGTCGAGCGCGACGGGGTAGCCGTCCTCGAACGTGAGCTCGATCGTCTCGACGTCCTTCCCGCCGGGCGTGTCGGTCCACTCGTAGATGTCCTCGGGCGGGACGTAGCCGGGGTCTTCGAGGTTCGCGCCCTCGACCGACCGGCTCCAGAGGTTGGTGTCGATCGACCAGTCGCCCTCGTTGCCGCCCTCGACGGGCAGGCCCTTCTCGTCGGCGTACTCCATCTCCCACTCGCGGGTGAGTCCGAGTTCGCGGACCGGCGCGATCACTTCGAGGTCCGAGTCGCGCCAGACGGCCTCGAACCGGAGCTGGTCGTTGCCCTTCCCGGTACAGCCGTGGGCGACGGCGTCACAGCCCTCGTCCTCGGCGACGCCGAGGATCGCCTCGGCGATGATCGGACGCGCCAGCGCGGTCCCGAGCGGGTAGGTCTGGTAGGTCGCGTTGGCGGTGACCGCGTCGAGACAGAGGTCGGCGAACTCGGCCTTGGCGTCGACGACGTAGTGGTCGAGCCCGAGCGCCTCGGCGGTCTCCTCGGCCTCGTCGAACTCCTCGGCGGGCTGGCCGACGTCGACGGTGACGCCGATTACTTCGTCGTAGTCGTACTCCTCTTCGAGCAGTGGGACGCAAACGGTGGTGTCGAGCCCGCCCGAGAAGGCGAGCGCGACTTTGGATGTTCCTGACATGTATGGGTGTGTGGTGTGTGTCTGTGACTGGTAGTTTACGGACGATACCGGCCGCCTCGGAAGCGAAACGCCGTCAGATCGGTGGAGTAAGTAGTAGTGGGGCTAAAGACGCCCCGGTCGTCGCGGCGCGAAGACGGTGACGGACTCGCGGCTCTCGGAGAGAGCGAGCGCGCCCGAGCCGCGAGTCCGCGTCATTACCAGTTACAACAGCCCCAAGGGGTTTAAACTCTTTCGACACGACTCCGAGCGACCCGTCCGAACCGCTATTCCTTTGTGCGACGCTCACCGACGTGTGAGACGTGTACAGCGTCAGCGTCCCGGTTCCGGGGTCGGTCGAGCGCCTCGCCGAGGAGCTCCGGCCCGCGCTCCTCGGCTTCGAGGCGATCCGAGACCACCACACCCTCGTCTGCAAGCGCCTCGGCGACGCGCCCGCCGGCGGCGTCCCGCGCCTGCGCGAACAGCTCCGGACAGCGCTCGCGGGCGCGCCCGCCTTCGAGATTCAGATCTCGGGCATCGACTACTTCGAGTATCCGACCCGGGGTGAGGGTCCGGTCGTCTACTTCGACGTCGAGAGCCCCGGGTTGTGGCGGCTCCACGACCAGCTGGTCGAGGCGTTCTCGGCCATCGAAGATCTGGAGGGCGAGGACTACTCACCGCACGTCACGCTGGCGCGGGGCGGTTCGGTCGCCGACGCCGAGCGCCTCGCCGCCCGCGACGTCGAGCCCGTGAGCTGGACCGTCTCGAAACTGCTGTTGTGGGATGCGACGTACGCCGAGACGGTCACCGAGTTCTCCCTGCCCGCCTGAACGTCGACTCGCTCGCGGGCGGTCGACGCGTCCTCGCCCGCCGTCACGGCGTCGGCGGCGCGCCCGCCCACGCGTCCCTGTCACCGTAGAAGTTCAGCATCGCGAACTTCAGTTTCTCGGGTTCGATGTCGATCATCTCGCCGCGTTCTTCGGACGGGAACGTCTCGCGGACGCCGTACTTGCCCATCTCTCTCCGGCCCGCCTCGGTGTAGCGCTTGTCGACGAGCACTCGGACGCCGAAGTCCTCGGGCGACCGGATCACGCGCCCGAGCGCTTGGCGGGTCTTGCGGATCGTCGGGATCTCGACCGCGTACTCCCACCCCGAATCGCGGCCCGACCGGTCGGCGAACGTCCGGTCGTAGGCCTCCTGGACCGCCTCCATCCGGTCGCTGAGATGGGGGTACGGAACCCCGACCACCACCACGGTCCGGGCGTCGTCGCCGTCGAAGCTCACGCCCTCCGCCAGCGTCCCCCACAGCGAGGTGAAAAGCGCCGCCCCGTCGTCGTCGACGAACTCTCGGCGGAGCTCCTCGACGGACGTGCCGGGCTCGTCCATGTAGAGGGCGGCGTCGGTTTCGCGGGCGAGGCGCTCGTGGTAGCGCTTGGCCTCGGCGTAGCTCGGGAAGAAAAGCAGGCTGTTCCCGGCGGTAAACTCTACGGCGTCTTCGAGGACGCCCGCGATCGTGGCCTGAGTCTCGGGGTCGTCGCGCTCGCTCGAAAACAGCGCGGGGCTCTCGACCGCGAACGTCCGGCGGTTCTCCTCGGGGAACTGGAGCCCGTAGGCCAGCGAGACGGGGTCTTCGAGCCCGAGCACGTCCCCGATCACGTCGAACGGCCGGAGGGTCGCGCTCATCAGCACCGTCGCGTACACCTCCGAGAACAGCTCCGCGGTCACCTCCCGCGGGATGCAGGTGTACAGCTCCGCCCGACCGTACACCTCGTCGGTGGCCTCGTCGCGCCGGACCGAGACCACCGGATACTGGCCCAGATCGGCGCTCTCGTCCATGAAGTCCCGGACGAACTCGGCGGCCCGGAGGGTCTGACACTCTTGACGGGTGGTCGCCTCGCCGTCCTTGTACGCCTCCTCGTACTCCTCGTCGAGTTCGCGGCCGAGGTGGATCGCGAGTTCGAGCTCGGTGTCGATGCCCTTCCCGGTGTACTGCTGGAGGAAGTTGAGCGTGAGGTCGTCGCGTTTGTCCTCGTTCGAGATGGAGACGTCCTCCCAGGTGCCGTCGACCTCCTCGCGGTCGCCAAATCCGAACGCGTCCTCGTAGGTCTCTTCGAGCGCGCGCCGGAACGCCGCGATGACGTTGTATGCGGGCTCGCTTCGGGCGTCGTCCGAGTCCTGTAGTTCGTCGAGCGCCGAGTCGAGGGTGTTCTCCGTGAGGGTGCGACTGGCGTGTTCGCGGGCGGTCCCCTCGACGTTGTGGGCCTCGTCGAAGATGGTGATGACGTCCTCCGGGTCCCGGCCGAGCCACCGGAAGAACTGCTCGCGGATCATCGGATCGAGGAGGTGGTGGTAGTTGCAGACGACCAGATCGACCCCCTCCATCCCGTCTTTCAGTAGCTCGTAGCCACAGAGGTGCTGGCGCTCGGCGTAGTCGTAGATGTCGTCGGGCGTGCGCACGTCGTCGTAGAGCCACGAGTAGAACGCCTCGTTGTCGCCGACGAGGTTGTTGTAATAGTACTCGCAGGTGTTCGTGTCTTCGAGTCCTTCCAGGGTCTCTTCGACCTGTTCGAGCTCGTCCATGACCGCACTCCGGGCCTCGGCGGCGCGGTCGTCGCCCTCCCGGCTCGCTTCGAGTAGCTCCTCCTGGCGGGCTTCGAGCTCCCGCAGGTCCCGCTCTTTGTCGACCACTTCGTAGGTGTTGTCCCGCAGGACCTGACACTCCTCGAAGCCCACGTCGATGTGGCACATCGACCCCTTCCCCCGGAAGACGACCGCCCGGATCGACTCCTCGGTGGTGATCTCGCGTGCCTCCTCGACGAACTGGCGCATCTGCTGGTGGACGTTGGTCGTGATGACGACCGTCTTGTCCTCCTCGCGGGCGTACTCCAGTGCGGGCACCAGCGACGACAGCGTCTTGCCCGTCCCGCAGGCCCCCTCGAACAGCACGTCCTGCCCCCGGGCGAAGGCGTTGTAAATGCGGTCCATCGCCTCGCGCTGGTTGGCGTACGGCTCCTCGTAGGGGAAAAACTGCATGTACCCGTTGGTCTCTGCCACGGGAGGTGATTTGCGGGGCTTGGGGTTTAAAGTCTCGCTCCGGGGCGGAAGTCCGGGTCGGACGCTACCTCTCGGGCTCGATGTACACTTTGAAGATGCTCGGGTTCGCCTCCTTCAGCGCCTCCTCCAGTCCGGTGATGCTGTCGTCAATCCCGCCCGTGTCGAAACCGTTCTCGAAGGTGACGTCGGCCGCGATCAGCACCTCCTCGGGCCCGAAGTAGACGCTCCGGAAGTCGACGATGCCGTCGACGCCGTCCCAGCCTTCGATGACGTCTCGGAGTTCGCGCTCGTCGTCTTTCGGGAGGCTCTCGCCGAGCAGGAGGCGCTTGTTCTCCCACGCCAGCGCCAGCGCGAAGCCCATCAGCATGAGCCCGATCAACAGCGCGGAGACGGCGTCGTACAGCGGGTTCCCGGTGGCTCTCGAGAGATACACCCCGAACAGCGCGAGCCCCGCCCCGACAAGCGCGATGGTGTCCTCGGTGAACGCGGTCAGCGTCGTCACGTTGCTCGTCTTCCGGAACGCCTCGCCCAGCCCGCTCCAGCCGT
This sequence comes from Halorussus marinus, assembly GCF_004521895.1. Lineage (NCBI taxonomy): Archaea > Methanobacteriati > Methanobacteriota > Halobacteria > Halobacteriales > Haladaptataceae > Halorussus > Halorussus marinus. The sequence goes on along the minus strand of NZ_SBIR01000006.1, from coordinate 198,444 downwards.
GCTGGTCGATGTCTGCGTTCATCCCCTCCCACGCCTTCTTGAGCGCGTAGCTCTCGAACGCGATCGCGCCGGCCAAGACGGCGTAGTTGACCCAGACCGCCGGGAACGTCGCGCCGAGCAGGGTCACCGGCCCCTGCTCGACCGGATGGGGGTGCATGATGGCGTCGTAGCCGTGTTTGGCGCTCTCCCACCCGGCGATGCCGAACAGGAACACGCTCACCAGAAAGCTGTAGAAGAACTCGGCTTTCCCGTAGCCGAAGGGGTGGCCGCGGCTGGCGTCCCGGCCGCTGAACCGGAGCCCGACGAGTAAAAACACCTGATTGCCCGTGTCCGAGATCGAGTGGTACGTCTCCGAGAGCATCGCGGCGCTTCCTGTCAGGAGAAAGCCACCGAACTTCAGGATGGCGATCGCTCCGTTGGCTATCAGCGCGGCGACGACGACAGATTTGCTTTCGGCCATCGTCCCCACTTCTCTGGCGCGCGGTAAGAATCTGGTTGCAGTCCGACCCCGAAGACGCGGTGGGAGCCGGCACCGACGGTCGGCGAGTCCGGACGGAAACGCTCAGGACCCGTCCGCCCGTACGTCGACCCATGATAACCGTCGTCTCGGACACCCACAGTCGCTCGGGCCACGAACTGACCGGACGCGCCGCCGAGGCGGTCGAGGCCGCCGACCTCGTCGTCCACGCCGGGGACTTCCTGAACGAGGCGGCCCTCGACGCCTTCGAGGCCGCCAGCGATCGCCTCCACGGCGTCTACGGCAACAACGCCGCGCCGGGGGTCCGCGATCGCCTGCCCGCAGAGCGCACCTTCGAGGCCGAGGGCGTCCGGTTCGTCCTGACCCACGGCGACGACCGGGGGGCGACCGGCCTCTCGTTGCTCGGGCGCCAGCAGGCCGCCGACGTGGTCGTGTTCGGCCACTCGCATCGCCACGCGGTCTCCGAGGCCGACGAGGTGCTCTTGCTCAACCCCGGCAGTCACGCTCGCCCGCGGGGCGGTCTCCCGACCCACGCCGAGCTCCGGCCCGCCGACGGCGGGCTCGACGGCGAGATCCGCCACCGGGACGGCTCGGTGATCGAGGAGTTTCGCGTAGAATAGCGCTCGCGGGAGTCGGTCGGCGGCTCGGATATCGGCGCCGAACGGCCGTTCGGCGTCGGATGGAGGGCCGAAGCGGGGCGGTGCACTCACACCTACGCGCCGCCGTATCAAGTAGCTCCCGTAAGCTCAAAGACGCGTTTTAGTCACTCCGGCCGTTCGCGTAGTACCACCACGCGAACCCGAGCGCGAGGACGAGCGCACCGCCGGCGAAAAACAGGAGGCCGGGCGGAACCGCGTTGCTCGCCGCCTCCGCGGTCTGGCGGCCCGCGTCGGTCGACTGGATCGACATCCCGCTCGGCTGGCCGGTCGTCTCGCTCCCGGACTCGCCGACGAACGGGAGGCCGTCGCCGACGGCGGTCTGGACCGCGAGGCTGAGGAGTCCGAGCGCGCCGAACGCGCCGAGGAGCCGCGAGAGCGCCGCCTTCAGCCCGCTGGTCTCCTCCTCGTTGCCCGCGAACACCACCAGCGGCTGATCGGTCGGGGCGTAGACGCTCATCTCCCGGCCCTTCTCGGAGTAGACGGTGTCGACGACCTCGATCACGTCGGCGTCTTCGAGGTTGCCGAGGTGGTACTGGGCGTTCTGGAGGGAGGTGTCGATCTCCTCGGCGAGCGCCGAGGGCGTGGCAGGGTCCTCGTGGAGCGCGGCGAGCAGTTCGCGGGCGGTCGACGACGAGAGGGCGCCGAGGAGGTCGTCGGCGTCGTCGCTGTCGACGCCGATGACCCGCGGTTCGGCCGACTGCGAGGCGGTCGCGTCCGAAGTGGAGGGCAGCAGGTCAGCCATGTCGGCGGATACTCACCCCCGGCAAATGAATGTTGTCAAGCGTCGAACCTTCGGCGTCGAAACGAATTTGAGCGGCCGACCGGATGGTACGCGTATGGAGTTCGTCTACAACAACCCGATCGTCGTCGGCTTCGTCGCCCTCTTGCTCGGGTTCGTGCTGTTCATGTACCTGTTCATCCGCCGGACCGTGACGAGCTTTCGGGAAGGCATGGAGAACAGCTGAGAGCGGTCGGGTCCGCCGGGCGTCACCGCGTCGGGTCGACTCGACCGGGCGCCCGAGGCCGACTCAGCCTTCGAGCGCCTCGCCGACGCGTTCGGCCGCCTCGACCACGTCCTCGCGGTCGACGTCCCAGTGAGTGCAGAACCGCGCGACGTGGGTGTCGAACTCGACGCCCCGGACGCCGGCGTCGGCGGCGGTCTCGAGGAACTCCTCGGCGGTCAGTCCCGTCTGCTCCGTGTCCACGAGCACGATGTTCGTCTCGGGTTCCTGTACGCCGAGCCCCTCGATCTCGGCGAGCCGGTCGGCGAGCGCGCGGGCGTTCTCGTGGTCCTCGGCGAGCCGGTCGACGTTTTCGAGCGCGACCAGCCCCGGCGCGGCGATCACGCCGGCCTGACGCATCCCGCCGCCGAACAGCTTCCGGGTCCGGCGGGCCCGCTCGATGAACGCCTCGGTGCCCGCGACCACCGATCCGACCGGCGCGCCAAGCCCCTTCGAGAGACAGAACATCACCGAGTCGACGCTCTCGACCATCCGCTCGGGGGCGACGTCGTTGGCGACCGCGGCGTTCATCACCCGCGCGCCGTCGAGGTGGACCGGCACGTCCCGCTCGTGGGCGGCCTCGGCGACGGCGTCGATCTTCTCGGGCGCGATGGCGACCCCGCCCTTGCTGTTGTGGGTGTTCTCGACCGCGACAAGCCCGGTGCCGGGGCGGTGGAGGTCCTCTTCGACGTACTCCTCGCGGACCTGTTCGGGCGTCGGGATCCCGCGCTCGCCGCCGTCGAGGGTGCGGACCTGTAGCTCCGAGAGCTGTGCGATGCCGCCCAGCTCCCACTTGACGACGTGGCTCTCGCGCTCGGTGAGGATCTCCTGACCGCGGTCGGTGTGGGTCCGGATCGCGATCTGGTTGCCCATCGTCCCGGTCGGGACGTAGAGGGCCGCCTCCATCCCCACGAGGTCGGCCGCGCGGGCTTCGAGTTCGTTGACCGTCGGGTCCTCGCGGTACACGTCGTCGCCGACCTCGGCGTCGCGGGCCGCCTCCCGCATCCGGTCGTCGGGCATCGTCACCGTGTCGCTCCGCAGGTCTGTCATACGTCTCCCTTTCGCGTCCCGCGCCAAATACTCGGTGATGCCCGCAAGCCGTTCGAGACCGAAAGCGGTTTGGCCGGCTCACCAGACGTTCGGGTATGGACCCGCGGATCCGAAAGCACGCCGAAGTCGTCGTCGACCACTCCACCGAAGTCGAGGCCGGAGACAACGTCGTCGTCAGCGCCCCGCCCGCGGCCGAAGACCTCACGCTCGCGCTCTGTGAGGTCGTCGGCGAGCGCGAGGCGTTCCCGCTCCACGTCGCCGGCCGGCAGGACGCCACCCGCGCGGCGTTCCTCCGGGCGGCCGACGCCGACGCCCTCGACGCGCCCGACCACGAGCTCGCGCTCGCCGAGGCCGCCGACGTGTGGATCCACGTCCGGGCTCACGACAACGTCGCCGACATGAGCGCGGTCCCCTCCCAGACCATGTCGGCGTTCCGGAAGTCCCACAGTCCGATCCGCGAGGAGATCCTCGACACGACGTGGGTGCTCACCCAGTTCCCCGCGCCCGCCGACGCCCAGAACGCCGAGATGTCGACCCCCGAGTACGAGCAGTTCGTCTGGTCGGCCATCGACAAGGACTGGGACGCCCAGCGGGAGTTCCAGGACCAGATGGTCGAGATCCTCGACCCCGCCGAGGAGGTCCGGATCGTTAGCGGCGAGACGACCGACCTCCGGCTGAGCGTCGACGGGATGACCACGATCAACGATCAGGCGACCAACAACCTCCCGGGCGGCGAGGTGTTCACCGCGCCGGTCGCCGACTCGGTCGAGGGCGAGGTGCTTTTCGACAAACCCCTGATCCATCAGGGCCACGAGGTCGAGGACGCCCGGCTCCGGTTCGAGGACGGCGAGGTCGTCGAGCACGCCGCGAGCAAAAACGAGGACGTCCTGACCGAGGTGCTGAACACCGACGAGGGCGCCCGCCGACTCGGCGAACTCGGTATCGGGATGAACCGCGACATCGACCGGTTCACCTACAACATGCTGTTCGACGAGAAGATGGGCGATACGGTCCACCTCGCGGTGGGTCGGGCCTACGAGGCCTGTCTCCCCGAGGGCGAGTCGGGCAACGAGTCGGCGGTCCACGTCGACATGATCGTCGACATGTCCGAGGACTCCTACATCGAGGTCGACGGCGAGGTCGTCCAGCGCGACGGGACGTTCCGGTTCGAGGACGGCTTCGAGGCGTAACGCCGTCGCCCGGGCGGACTGCTCGGGAAAGTGGTTTGTTTCCCTGACTTACAGTGGAGTTTAAGTGTGTGTGGTGTAGACACACGCCTCGTGACGAAGGTATCGTGTCCCGACTGCGGTCGCAGTATCGCCATGCACGAGCTCGAAACCCGGACCGTGGCCCAGCACAACGACTTCCAGACGAACTACCGGTGTCCGTTCTGTCGGTCCGCGATCCAGGACGTGGGCGAACTCCTCTGAGACCCCCGCTCAGTCGAGCAGGCGATCCCGCAGGTTCCCGAGCCACTCGGTCAACAGCGCCGCCCGCACACGGTGGGGGTCGGCGCGTCGAGTCGACCACTCGTCGAGCGTCGCCTGCTCTTCGCGCGCCCATTCGAGCGTCGCGACGCCGTACCGATACTGGGGGTCCGAGACTGGAGGGCTGGACATGTCGGCGTCGTCCCGCGAGGCCCGTGTAAGCTTTCTGTTCTGCGGTCGCCGCGTGCCGGAGGTGGTGGGGGCACGAAGTGTCCCGGGGCCGAGAAGCCACTCGTCGTCTCCGGTGGGTCTATCAGTCGCTCCCGTAAACCGACGGGTGTGGCTCCCGATTCGAGTATCACCGTGGGCGGCCGGGAAATCGACCCCGTTCGGGGCGGACTGCTGGTCCTCCTCGTCGGTGTGGCCGTCGCGGGCTACGGCGGCTACGATCACCTCCAGCAGCGACAGGCGATCGACGCCGCGGTCCCGGTGAACGCGACGATCGCCGAGACCGGCGTCGAGTCGGACGGCTCGGGGTCGAGTACGGGCGTCGAACACTACCCCGTCGTTCGGTTCGAGTACGCGTATCGAGGCGAATCGTACACCTCACAGAACGTCTACCCCGCGTCGGTGAGACAGTCGTACGACACCGAGTCCGCCGCGAGCGACGTCGTCGACGAGTACGAGGTCGGCGCCACCGTCACGGCGTACGCGACCCCCGAATCGCCCGGCGACGCGTTCCTGAAGAACCAACAGTCGAACGGGCCGCTCGTCGCGATCGGGATCGGTCTGGTCGCGATGCTGCTCGGGGGCCGATCGGCGCTGAACGGCTTCCGGAACTCGTAGCGAAACCCTTCCCGTCGCGAGCCGACCTAGCGACGAGCCGAGCCGCGATTCGCCGTCCGGTGGGGCTGGCCTTTCGACTGCGAACGAGCGAAGCGAGTGAGCAGGCCGAGGAACCCCCGAAGAGGGTGACGACGGCTTTTCATCGACGTTTTACAAGGGCGCGCCTCTCGGGGCGTCTTGGCGAGCGAAGCGAGCCAAGGCTCGGAAGACGCGGTTTGTCTTCCGGTGCGCCCGCAGTAAAAGGTCGACGGGCACGATGGGATTGTGAACCAGCGCCAGGCGTGCTCACTTCGTTGCGCGCGACTGGCAGGGTTCAAACCCCATCGAGCGACTCGATTCGCCGCTCGCGGTGCGGCGAGCAACTGAATTGCTCGCCGAGTGCTCGCGGCAGAATCAGCGGGCACGATGGGATTTGAACCCACGACCGTCGGATGTCTTCCCCACCCGGCGGCGAGCCGCGAGCCGACACCGGCCGGGATAGAAGTCCGACGCTCTATCCGGACTGAGCTACGTGCCCTCGACAGGCCGTACTTCCCTCAGCGCCAAAAGAGCTTAGGTTTCGAACCGACTCGCTCGGAGGAACACAGCGCTTAAGCGCGCTTCGCCAGTACTCAACGTCAATGAGAGTAATCGGTACCGTGGGCCTGCCCGGCAGCGGCAAGGGCGAGGCCGCGGCCGTCGCCGAAGCACTCGGGGTCCCGGTCGTGACGATGGGGGACGTGATCCGCCGGGAGTGTCGGGACCGCGGGCTCGACCCGGCGGACCACCACGGCGAGATCGCGGCCAAACTCCGCGAGGAGAACGGCCCGGACGCGGTCGCCCAGCGCTCGCTCCCCGTCGTCGAGGAGGCGCTCGAAGACGGCGACACCGTGCTGGTCGACGGCATCCGGTCGGGCGTGGAAGTCGAACGCTTCGAGTCGGCGTTCGGCGACGACTTCGCGCTGGTCGGCATCGAGGCGCCGTACGAGGTCCGGGCCGACCGCGTGACCGACCGCGGCCGGGACAACACCGACGACGGCGAGTCGCTGCGCGAGCGCGACGAGCGCGAGCGCGGGTTCGGGATGGACGACGCCATCGCCCGCGCGGACGTGACGATCCGAAACACCGACTCGCTGTCGGCGTTTCAGGAGACGATCCGGACGCTCCTCACCGAGGGCGTCGACGCGCTCGAGGAGGTGAGCACGGCGTGATCTACAGCGTCGACGTCCAGATCACCGCGCCGGTCAACGACACCGAACTCGGCGACCGCATCGCCGACGCGATCACCAACGTCTTCCCCGGCGCGGACGTCGAGGAGCGCCACGGCGAGATCGCCGCCGAGACCCACTCGCTCGATCACTTCTCGGAGCTACTCCACCGTCAGGAGATCCTCGACACCGCGCGCGGAGAGCTGTTCGGGAACCGTCGGGGCGACACCCTCTCGTTCGACCTCAAAAAGCAGGCCGCCTTCCAGGGCGTCGTCAACTTCGCGGTGGGCAACCCCGACGAGCTCGGGGACATCCACGTCCGGATTCGGGTCGAGGAGCCGGACGTCGAGGCGTTCGTCGACCACGTCGCCCCGCCCACCGAGGAGGGCAAGCCGGTGGCTCCCGACGACGAGCGCTGAGGCTCAGAGCGACCGGAGCTCCCGCCCGAGGTCGTCGAGCGCCGCGTCGGCCGCCGCGACCGACTCGCTCGTGCTGAGAAAGCCGTGGGGCTGGTCGGGGAAGTGGTCGTGGCGGACCGCGACGCCGGCGTCCGCGAGCCGGTCGGCGTACGCGATCCCCTCGTCGCGGAGCGGATCGAACCCCGCGGTCACCACCGTCGCGGGCGCCACCTCCGAGAGGTCCGGCGCCCGGAGCGGCGACGCGTAGGGGTTCGCGCCGTCGATCTCGCTCCGGAGGTAGTTGTCCCAGAACCACCGCATGTCGCGCTCGGTCAACAGCGGCCCGTCGCCGTTCTCGGCGTAGGAATCGGTGTCGAACGCGTAGTCGGTGATCGGATACAGCAGGAACTGGCGCGCGAGCGCGGGGCCCTCGGCGTCGCGCGCTCGCTCGCGGGTCGTCGGTCTCCGCTCGCCGCTCCGAGTCGCGTCGTGGCTCGCCCGGAGCGCGGCCGCGGCCGCGAGGTTCCCGCCCGCGCTGGTCCCGCCGACCGCGAGTCGGTCGGGGTCGCCGCCGAAGACCCCGGCGTTGGCCGCGGCCCACCGGAGGGCGGCCTCTGCGTCCTCGACCGCGGCCGGGAAGGGGTGTTCGGGCGCGAGCCGGTAGTCGACCGAGATCACGACACACTCCCCGCGGCGGGCGAGTCGGCGACAGACGCCGTCGATCGAGTCGAGCGTCCCCACCACCCACCCGCCGCCGTGGTAGTACACCAGCACCGGCGGGTCGTCGTCGGGGTCGGCGTGGCGGTAGACGCGGATCGGAATCCCGTCGGCGGCCGCGCCGCCCCCGGCGTCGGCTCCCGTCTCGGGGCCGGGAATCGCGAGATCCCGGACGAAGTCGACGTCGGGCGGATCGTCGCCGGCGAACACCTCGTCCTCGACGCGGCGGGCCGCCGCGACCGACAGCGCCGACCACTCGGGGACGCCCGCGGCCTCGATCTCTTCGATCACCGCGACCGCCTCGGGGTCGAGTTCGGTTTGCAGGGGTTCGGTCACGCTCGGGAGTAGACACCCGACCGTCAAAGTAGTAGGCGTCGGTTCGCCCCGAGACGCTCTTGGCGGTGGGCGCCGATCGAGGGGTATGGGTCTCCGAACGCTCCTGAAATCGACGGGCGTCCTCGCGGTCGGCGCCGCCGCGGTCGGGCTGGCGGGCCGACTGCGCCACGAGCGCGCGACCGCGGCGCTCGTCGCCGACCTGCTCGCGGACGCCGATCGGTCCCGTCGCGCCGTCGCCCCCGAGGAGTTCGCGGGCCTGCCAGACCCCGTCCGGCGGTACCTCGACCATGCGCTCGCGGACGACCGGTCCCACGTCCGGACCGCCCGGCTCCGACAGCGCGGCGAGTTCCGGCTCGGCGGCGCCGAATCGGCGTGGAAGCCGTTCGCCGCGACCCACCACGTCGCGGTCCGCCCGCCGGGGTTCGTCTGGGACGCCGCCATCGAGGTGGCGCCGCTCGTGCCCGTCCGAGTCGTCGACTCGTACGTCGGGGGCACGGGCGGGCTCCGGGCGACGCTCTTCGGGCTCGTCGCCGTCGCCGACCCGGCTCCGACACCGGAGCTCGACGAGGGCGAACTGGTGCGGTACCTCGCCGAGGCGGTCTGGCTCCCGTCCGCGCTGGCGCCCGGGGCGGGCGTCGCGTGGGACCCGATCGACGACCGGTCGGCGCGCGCGACCGTCGATCACCGGGGGACCACCGTGTCGGCGGTGTTCCACTTCGAGGACGACCGGATCGTGCGCGTGACCGCCGACCGGCCGCGTCGGCTCCCGGACGGGCGCTTCGAGTCGACGCCGTGGACCGGCTCGTTCGGGCGCTACCGGGAGCGAAACGGCGTGACCGTCCCGACCGAGGCGTCGGTCGCGTGGCGGCTACCGGCCGGCGACCTCCCGTACTGGCGAGCGCGGGTGACCGGGATCGACCACCGGCCACCGATCCGGTGACCCGTTCGGCGTGGTAAAGGACTATGGCGGCGGCGACGCTCGACTCGCGCATGGAAGAGTTCGAATCCGGGGCGGCGTTCGCGGCCCGCAGGGACGCCGAAGACCCGCTGGCGCACCTCGCGGACCGCTTTTACGACCCCGACGACGAGCTGTACGTCGACGGCAACTCGCTCGGCCTGCTCTCGGCAGACGCCGAGGACGCGCTCGACTCGGCGGTCGACGAGTGGCGCGATCTGGCCATCCGCGGGTGGACCGAGGCCGACCCCGAGTGGTTCCACTACGGCGAGCGCCTCGGCGACCGGCTCGCGCCGCTCGTGGGTGCCGCCGACGAGGAGGTCGTCGTCGCCAACTCCACGACCGTCAACATCCACACGCTGATCGGGACGTTCTACGACCGCGCCGACGGAACCGAGATCGTCGTAAACGACCTCGATTTCCCGACCGACCACTACGCCATCCGGGCCCAGCTCCGCCAGCGCGGCCGGGACCCCGACGAGGCGCTGACCGTCGTCGAGAGCCGCGACGGCCGCACCATCGAGGAAGCCGACGTCGTCGACGCGATCGGTGCCGACACCGCCATCGTGTTCATGCCCTCGGTGCTCTACCGGAGCGGCCAGCTCCTCGACGTCGAGCGGATCACCGAGGCCGCCCACGAGGCGGACGCGCTCGCGGGCTTCGATCTGGCCCACTCGGTCGGCGTCGTTCCCCACGACCTCTCGGCGGCGGGGGTGGACTTTGCGGTCTGGTGTACCTACAAGTACCTCAACGCCGGTCCCGGGTCGATCGCGGGGCTGTACGTCGCCGAGCGTCACTTCGGCGAGACGCCCGCCCTCGCCGGGTGGTGGGGCCACGAGAAGGAGACGCAGTTCGAGATGAACCCGACCTACACGCCCGCCGCCGACGCCGGCGCCTACCAGATCGGCACCGTGCCGGTCCTCTCGGCGGCGCCGCTGGCCGGCTCGCTCGACGTGTTCGCCGACGCCGCCGACGCGACCGACGCCGGCGCGGTCGAGGCGGTCCGCGAGAAGTCCCTCGGGCTCACCGACTACCTCGTCGCGCTCGTCGACGAACGCCTGCCCGAATGCGAGGTCGGCACGCCCCGCGACCCCGAGCGCCGGGGCGGCCACGTCGCGATCGAACACCCCGAGGGCTACCGGATCACCGAGGCGCTCAAAGCTCGGGGCGTCGTCGCGGACTTCCGGCCGCCGAACGTCGTCCGGGTGTGTCCGTCACCGCTGTACGTCGGTTACGAGGACGTCTGGGAGGTGGTCGAGGCGTTCCGCGCGGTGTTAGACGGCGACGAGTACGAGTCGTTCGACAAACGAGGCGGCGGCGTGACGTAGGGGCTCGCCTACACTATCAGCCGCACCACGACGAACAGCACCACCACGCCGAGCACGTCACAGACGTTCGTCACCACTGGGATCACAACGTCGTCGGGATCGAGTTCGAACCGATAGGCGGCGTAGGTCGCGGCGACGGTCACGACCACCGCGAGCACCGCCAGCGCGAGCCCGGAGATCACCGAGACCGCGACCACGGTACCGACGAACAGCGCCGCGCCGCCCGTGAGGGCGGCCAGCCCCCACGCGCCGACCCCGACCATCGGGAAGACGGTGGCCGCGAGCGCGACCGTGGCGACCGCGTTGCCCGCCAGATCGTCGTCGGCGGGGTCGAACGACAGCGTCCCGAGGTGAAACGCGGTCGAGAGCCGCGCGGCCAGAATGCTCCCGAGGTTGCCCGCGGTGCCGATCATCACGGGGACGAGGATCAGCAGGGAGGGGTACCGAAGCAGTTCGGCCTCGAACGTGTCGAGGACGAGTCCGCTCCCGATCTCGACGATCGCGAGCACGACGAGCAGCGGTAGCATCGCCCGGGTGATCCCGCGAACGGTCCAGTTCGCCATCTACCCACCCCCGAGCGCCAGTATCAGCCTGACCGCCGCCAGCAGCGCGGCCATCCCGAACACGTCGCCGGTGGTCGTGACGACCGGCCCGACCAGCGTGTCGGGGTTAAGTCCCCGCCGATAGCCCGCGAACGCGACCGCGACGACGGTGACCGTCAGCGCGATGCCCGAGAGGACGCCGGCGACGAGCGCGATGGCCGCGAGCGCGACCAGCGACGCCCGCGGGCGACCCAGCGCGACCAGCACCGCGTAGGCGACCCCGGCCGCGAAGACGCTGATCGCGACGCCGTTGAGCATCGCGGCGCTGACCGCGGCGTACACCCGTCGGTCGTCGGGGATCGCTTTCGGCTCGACGAGCCCCTGGTGGAGCGCGGTCGAGAGCTTCGCGCCCATCGCGCCGTAGACGTTCCCCCGGGTCGCCAGCAGCGCCGGCACCAGCACCAACAGCCCCGAGACCTCCCGGAGTTCGCCGCGCATCCCGCCGAGGACGAGCCCCGCGAACAGGCCGCCGACCGCGCTGACCGCCAGCGCGGGGAGGGCTTCCCGGTAGGCCTGGGCGGCGACGTCGCGGACGGACATTCAGCGGTAGGTCACGTCGGCGCGACAAAAAGGCGGCGTGTCAGCGCGTCTCAGTCGACCGAACACGATCGTCGAACACTCTCGCGAGCACCAAGCGGTCCCACCGCGAGCGACCGAAGGGAGCGAGCGGCCCGAGGAACCCTCGACCGAGCGCAGGAGAGCGCTCCGCGCTCTCCAAGCGAGAGAGGGGGTGACGACGTGGTTTCGGTCGAGCGTTTGCAAGGGCGGCGCGTTCAGGCGCCGCCCGCAGCAAAAGGTCGTTTAGAAGGGCCCCATTCCGCCCATGCCGCCGCCACCGCCGCCGCCCTCCTGCATCTTTTTCATCATGCGCTCCATGTTGCCCTGCCCCATGCCCTGGAACTGCTTGAGCGTCTGGGACATCATCTTGTGCTGTTCGAGGAGCTCACGGACCGTCTCTTCGTCTTTCCCGCTCCCGCGAGCGATGCGCTCGACCTGACTCGCGCCGATCGACCGGGGGTTTTCGAGCTCGTTTTCGGTCATCGAGTCCATGATGACCTCGAAGCTCCGCATCCGGTCTTGGGTCACGTCCATCGCGTCGTCGGGGAGTTCGTCCATCAGGCCGCCGCCCATCCCGGGGATCATGTCCATCACCTGATCGAGGGGCCCCATGTTGTTCATCGCCTGCATCTGGCGGCGCATGTCCTTCAGGGTGAACTCCCCTTTCATCATGTCCTCGGGGTCCCAGTCTTCGTCTTCCTCCTGGGTCTCCTCCATCGCGCGCTCGACGCGCTCGGTGAGCTGTTTGAGGTCGCCCATCCCGAGCAGTCGCGAGATGAACCCCGAGGGCTCGAATCGCTCTATGTCCCGGACCTCCTCGCCGGTCCCGAGGAACGCGATGGCCGAGCCGGTCTCGTCGACCGCGGTCAGCGCGCCCCCACCTTTCGCGGTGCCGTCGAGCTTCGTGATCACCACGCCGTCGATCCCGATCGACTCCTCGAACTGGCTGGCCTGATCTTTCGCGCCCTGCCCGATGGCGGCGTCGAGCACCAGCAGACTCCGGTCGGGCTCGACGACGCCCTCGATCTGCTCTATCTCGTCGATGAGGTCGTCTTCGAGCGCGTGGCGGCCCGCGGTGTCGACGATGTGAACGTCGGCGTCGCTGGTCGCTTCGAGCCCCTCGCGGGCGATCTCGACCGGGTCCTCGGCGTCGGGATCGCCGTAGAAGTCGACCTCGGCGCGCGCGGTCATCTCCTCGGCCTGCTCGTAGGCGCCGGGCCGGAAGGTGTCGGTCTGGATGACCGCCGGCCGCAGGCCCTTCTTCGCGAACCACCACGCCATCTTCGCGGACGTGGTGGTCTTCCCCGACCCTTGGAGGCCGGCGAGCAGGATCGTCTGTTCTTCGAGCGGGAGCTCCATGCTCTCGCCGACCAGCGCCACCATCTCCTCGTAGACGATGCTGAGGACGTGGTCGCGGGCCGACGTTCCGCCGGGTGCGTCTTCCTCCAGCGCGCGCTCCTTGATGGAGTCCGACAGCTCCATCACGAGGCCGACCTCGACGTCGGCCTGCAGGAGCGACCGCTGAATCTCTTTGACGATCTCCTCCACGTCCTCCTCGGTCACGCGGGACTGCCCGCTGAGCTTGCCGAGAGAGTCGCGGAGAGAGGTGCCCAAATCGTCGAGTACCATCGTTGTTGAACGATAGACCGCGCGGGCGTTAAAGCCTTTTTCTGAACTGTCTCGGGGCGCGGGGCTCGCTCGCCGGTCTCGCGGTCCCGGAGCGGGGTCGGGCGCTCCCGCGTCGGGCTCGTCGTCTGTCGATCCGGCGATCGGGAGACGACGAGACGCGGTCTCACCCCGAGGCTCACGGCCGGTACGCTTATCACGTTCGGTCAGAAATCCACGCCCGTCCTCGTTCAATGCATGGCACGCGATTTAAACAAGGCACGCGATAACTCGGTAGTAACGGACGGTGAACGCGCGGACGTGACGGGCGACCCCCGAGGGCAGTCGCCCGCCGACGTGGTCGGAGAACTGGCGGCCGACGCCTACAGCATCGTCGTGGCGCTGGCCGCCCTCTCGCTGTCGTACTGGGTGCTCTTTCGGCACCTGCCGGCAGAGCTGTTCACGCTGGGGCTCGTGGCGACGGCGCTCATCGTAGTGAACGCCGCCGTCGCGATCCGTCGGCGGTAGACGGGGTTACGACTCGTCGCCGAGGAGCCGACCGACCAGTTCCTCGGGATCGAACTGTTCGAGATCGTCGTACCCCTGCCCGACGCCCAGAAAGAGAATCGGCTTGCCGGTGACGTGCGCGATGGAGATCGCCGCCCCGCCCTGCGAGTCGGCGTCGGCCTTCGTCAGCACCGCGCCGTCGATCTCGGCGGCGTCGTTGAACTGCTTTGCGCGCTGGACCGCGTCCTGTCCGGCGACGGCTTCGTCGACGAACAGGGTCATGTCGGGCCCGACCACGCGGCCGATCTTCTCGAGTTGGTCCATCAGCCCCTCGTCGGTGTGGAGCCGTCCGGCGGTGTCGCCGAGCACGACGTCGATGTCGTTCGAGTCGGCGTACTCGACGGCGTCGTAGATGACCGCCGCCGGGTCGCCGCCCTGCTCGTGGGTGATCACTCGCTTGTCGAGGTTCTCGGCGTGCTCCTGGATCTGCTCGTTGGCGCCCGCCCGGTAGGTGTCGCCGTTGGCCAGCACCGTCGAGAGCCCCCGATCTTCGAGGTACTTCGCGAGTTTCGCGATGGTGGTGGTCTTGCCGACCCCGTTGACACCGGTGAAGATGATGGTGACGGGCTTGTCGGCCTCGGCGATCCGCTGGTCGAAGTCGAACTGCCCGACCGAGATGACCTTCAACAGCGAGTCGTGGAGCGCCTGCTCGACCACGTCGGCGGTCTCGTCGCTGAACGACCGGGTCGCGCCCACGAGGTCCTTCCGGATGTTCTCGAGGATCTCGTCGGCGACGCTCACTTCGACGTCGCTCTCTAACAGCGCCATCTCGAGCTCCCAGAGCGGGTCTTCGAGGTCCTGTTCCTCGATGACGATCTCGCCCTTGGCGAACGACTTTGCCTTCTGGGCGAACCCGCCCGACGAGGAGTCGTCCTCGCTCGTCTCCGATTCGGCCGACGCCTCCGGCTCGGCGTCCGCGCTCTCGGCTCCCCCACCGTCGGCGTCGGCTTCGGCCTCAGCGTCGGCCTCAGCCTCCTCCGCTTTCTCCTCGGTCGTCTCCTCGACGTCGCTCCGGAAACTCCCGAGCTTGTCCTTCAGACTGTCGAACATCGCCGATTACTCGTCGTCGTCGCCCTGGCCCTGCATCTGCTGCATCTGCTGTTGCATCTGCTGTTGTTGGAGCTGCTGGGCCTTCTCCTCCAGCTTGGAGCTCTCCTCGTCGACCTCGTCGACCTCGTCTTCGAGCTCGTCGATGCGGTCGTCGAGGGTTTCCTGTTTCGTTTCGAGGGTGTCGACCGCGTCGTCCTCCGCGCGCTCGGCCGCAAAGCCGCCGCCGAGTTCGACGACGACCTCGTCGAGGTCCTGGACTTCGGCGTGGACGTGCGCGCCGCCGCCGAGGGGCACCTGCACGACCGAGCCGGTGTCGAGCGCGCCGAGCGTGTCGATCGCGTCGTCGATCTCGGTCTTCTCGGCTTCGAGCTCTTCGATCTCGGCTTCGAGCTCCTCTTTGTGCTGTTCGAGCTCCTGAAGTTGCTGGGACAGCTCCTGCAGTTCGGGGTTCCCGCCGCCGCCGCCCATCATTGGCCTTCGACCTCCGAGACTTCGAGCTGGGTCCGTTTCACGCCGTGCTGGCTGCCGAACTCGGCGTAGGTGCGCTCGCGCGCGACGTCTTCGTTGTCGGCGTCGACGCTGGTCTCGAACTCCTGCCACCCGTCTCGGGCTTGGAAGCGACCGCGAACAGTAAACTCACTCATGCCCTGACGTGGGGTACCCGCAGGGAAGAATCTTCCTACTCGGGTACGGCGCTAGCCGGGAGTTCGGCCCCCGCGTCCCGTCGGCGGGCGCCGCTACGCGTCGGCCGGCTCGCGCTTGCGTTCGAGTTCGTCGAACAGCGCCCCGACCCGCGTCTCGATCTCGTCTCGGATCGTCCGGACCGCCTCGGGGTCCCGGCCGTCGGGATCGTCGAGCCCCCAGTCGCGGTTCTCGCCCGACCACGTCGCGGGGCAGACGTCGCTCGCCGAACACCCCATCGTGACGACGTAGTCGCAGGCGGCCAGCTCCTCGCGGCTCACCTCCCGCGGGGTCCTGTCGGCGAGATCGACGCCGACCTCCCGCATGGTATCGACGACCGCCTCGTGGACGCGGTCGGCCGGGTCCGTGCCGCCGGTGACGATCTCGACCCACTCGGCGCCCCGGCGCTCGCGCTCGCGCTCGGCGAACGCCGTCGCCATCTGGCTTCGGCCCGCGTTCTGGACGCAGACGAAGCCGACTCGGACCGCGTCGGTCATTCGCCGTCCCCCGCGAGCGCGCCGAGGAGGCGCTCGGCCCGGTCGGTCGGGCGGTAGTAGCGCCACCGGCCCTCCTTCCGGCGCGAGACCAGCCCGGCGTCTGTCAGCTCCGACAGCGCGTGGCTGATGGCGCTGTCGCTCACGTCGAGCAGGGGCGTCAGCTCGCAGACGCAGAGCTCCGAGTCGGCGGCCGCGAGCAGTTCAACGATCCGATACCGGGTCTCGCTGGCGAGCGCCGACAGCACCCGGACGCGCTCGGGGACGGCCGCGTCGTCGGCGGCCGCGTCGAGTTCGCGCAGATCGTCCAGCCGGGCCTCGACGTCGGCCGGTCGGCAGTTCTCGATCTCGTCGGCGACGAGTCGCCTGAGCCGGTCGTTGGCTTGAGCCATCGAGTTGTCGATTGCACAGATGTTCAGATAAACGTGCCGACGGACGGCTCGGACGCTCGGCTCACGCGACGATCGCGAACGCGAATCGCGGCGAAGAAGACGGTGCTACTCGATGTAGTCGAGCGCCTGGTCGATCCGGCCCAGTTCGGGGCCCGTGGTCTCCTGCCCGACGACGTAGCCCTCGTCGTTGGCGATCAGCCCCGAGCCGACCAGCGGCGCGCCGTAGTTGATGGTGCCGATGTCGGCGGGCACGTCGAGCACGTCCTCGAGGCGGTCGAGCTGGTCGTCGGTCGTCTTCGGGTGACACAGCACGCCCCGATCGGTGGCGACCGCGGCGGTGCCGACCGTCCGGACCCCGGCGAGCTCGCCGCGTTCGACGTCGACGTCGAGCGCGTCTTTGACCGCCTGTACGGCGTCCCGGGGGAGGTCTGGATGGACGTACGCGCCGGTGTCGTTCGCGAGGACGACGTTGCCGGCGGCGTTGATCCGCCCGGGCAGTTCGGTCACGGGGGCGTCGACGGCGTCCTCGATCCGGTCGCGTTCGCGGTCGGTGACTCGGCTCGAGACCAGCAGGCCGGCGTCGTTGCCGACCGCGAGCGCGCCGACCGTCGAGGAGCCCCCGACCGTGGTCGGGAGGGCCTCGACCGCGAGCTCCTCGGCCAGGTCGTCGACGAGGTCGTCGTCGAGGTCGGGACGGACCAGCAGGTATTCGTCGGTGGCGCGCGCGAACACACCCACGTACGACGACCCGAAAAAGGCGGCGCGAAGCAAAGCTCTACTCGGCGTGTTCCGCTTCCACGATGGTCTCGCCCTCTTCCTCGAATCGGGCGGCGCGCACGCGGAGCTTGCTCGGGGGCTTTTTGCGACCGCGCGACCAGACCGCCTCGTTGATCGAGGGGTCGAGCCGGACCTCCTCGCCGTCGACCTTGAAGTGCTGGGCGAGGTGGTCCCGGACCAGCGACATCGCCTTGTCGGCGCGCTTGTGCTTGGCCTCCGCCTTGGCGTCGCGGAGCGGCACGGTGATGACGCGCTCCTCGAAGTCGTTGGCGCTCATTATTCGTCGGTGTCGTTGCGCCGCCAGTTCCGGCGCTTGGGGTTGCGCTGCGTCTCGCGGTCGGTCTTCATGATGACCCACGCGGGCACGCGGCTGTTCTGCCGGTCGAGCTTCGAGAGGCGCTTTTTCTTCGCCTTCGACTTCTTACTCATGGTACTCCACCTTTCCCCGCCGTGGCTTAAAATCTTGTTCCTTTGTGTCGCTACGCCCGAGCAACGTCGCCCGATCCCGGCTACAGCGGGAACGACGCGACCGTCTCGTACTCCGGACCGTCGTCGGTCAGCACGCTCTCGGTGAGCCGGATCTCCTCGACCGTCGCGGTCCCGACGGTCGGCTCGCGGGTCTCGACGACCTCCTGGACGTGTTCTTTGCCGCCGGCGTGGTTCATCCGCGCGAGGGTGACGTGGGGCGTGAAGTCCCGGTCCTCGGCGTCGAAGCCGAGCCGAGTCACCTCCCGCTCGACGGCCTCGTGGAGCCGGGTCAGCTCCTCGCCGCCTTCGCCGACGCCGAGCCAGACGACGTTGATGTACCCGAGACCGGGGAACACGCCGAGCCCCTCGTAGGCGGCCTCGAACGGGCCGACCCCCGCCTCGGTGACCGCCCGCCGGACGGCGTTTTTCACTCGGGGGAGCTGTCCCTTGTTCACCTCGCCGAGGAACTTGAGCGTGACGTGGGCCTGCTCGGGGTCGGTGAGGTCCAGTCCAGAGGCGCCGGCGAGGCGGTCCTGAACGCGCGCGACCTCGTCGGCGAGGTCCTCGGGCAGGTCGACGCTCACGAAGAGTCTCATCGGGGCTCACTTGGTCGGAGACGGGCTTGAATGTGGGGGCGAATCCCGATGGCGCAGGCCTTAACATCGCGCGACGCCAATCCGAATCACATGAGCGACCCAGAGGACCACGACTTCTCGGAGGGCGAGGACTTCGGCGACCCCTACGAGGCGTTCGACCTCGATCCGCCCGAACTCGACGTCGACCCCGACAAGGTCGACCCCGTCGACTCCCGGGTGGTCACCGATCTCCTCGACCAGCACAACGTCTCGAACGACGACATCGACGTCGACGAACTGGTCGACGTCGGGCTGAACTACATGCGGATCAACCGCTACGAGCAGGCCGCCGACACCTTCGAGCGCGCCGCCCAGTACGCCCCCGACGACAGCCGGCTCGAACAGGAGGCCTGGACGAACAAGGGCGCGGCCCACGCCGAACTCGACGAGTGGGACGAGGCCATCGGCGCCTACCGCGAGGCGATCCACATCGACGAGGACAGCGAGCACGCCGCCACCGCCGAGACCAACCTCGCGTTCGCGCTCTGGGAGTCGGGCCGGAGCGAGCAGGCGCTCGAACACGCCGAACGGGCGGTCGAGATCGACGAGCGATTCGCCGAAGCGTGGTACAACCGCGGCTTTTTCCTGCTCGAACGCGGCCTCGCGGAGGACGCGCTCAACAGCCTCGAAAACGCCATCCGGCTCGGGCTCCGGAACTCGGAGATCCTCGACGAGAAGGCCCGCGCGCTCGAAGAGCTCGGCCAGTACGACGAGGCCGAGGAGATCGCCGAGGAGGCCGAGGAGATGCGCGAGCGCGCCGAGCAGGAGCTCATCGAGAACGAACGGGACCGATGATACTCGCGGAGCGATCGACCGACGAGGGACTGCTCGTGGCGGTCTGCGACGACGACGTGCTCGGAGAGACCTTCGAGGACGGGGCGGTGTCGCTCACCGTCACCGAGGAGTTCTACGGCGGCGAGGAGGTCGACGAACAGGCGGTTATCGAGAGCCTCGCCCGGGCGTCGGTCGCCAACATCGTCGGCCGCGAGGCGGTCGAACTGGCGATCCGAGAGGGGTTCGTCGACGAGGCGAACGTCCTCGATGTCGACTCGACCCGCCACGCGCAGTTTCTGAGGATGTAGCCGGCGGTCACCCGTCGCCGAGCGTCGGGAGGTTCACGACGACCAGCGTCAGCACCGAGAGTCCGGCGAGCCCGGCGCCGACCGACGCCAGTCCCGTGTCGTACGCCACGGCCAGCACCGCGTGGAACGCCCCGACGAACGCGAGCCCGACCAGAAGCAGGCTCGCGCCGAGTCGTCGCTTCGAGACCATACGCCCGAAACGGACGCCAGCGACTTAACCGGTGGCCCGGTCCCACTGACGTAACCGGTCGCCGGCCCCGTCGCGCGCCCACGTAACCGCGAGCGGTTACGGACCGTCGCCGGGACCGAAGGAATGTTCTTGCTCCAATCCCTAAATCCGGACAATGGGACTGCACCAATCGGACGCGCTCGACGTCGAGCGCATACGCGAGGAGTTCCCGATTCTGGATCGCGAGGTCGGGGACGGCCAGCCGCTCGTCTACCTCGACAACGGCGCGACGACCCAGAAGCCCGACCGGGTCATCGACGCCATCGCCGACTACTACCGGACGTACAACGCCAACGTCCACCGGGGGATCCACCAGTTGAGCCAGGAGGCCTCCATCGCCTACGAGGAGGCCCACGACGCGGTCGCCGAGTTCGTCGGCGCAGACGGCCGCGAGGAGATCGTCTTCACCAAAAACACCACCGAGGCCGAGAACCTCGTGGCCTACGCGTGGGGGCTGAACGAACTCGGTCCCGGCGACGAGGTGGTGCTGACCGAGATGGAACACCACGCCTCGCTGGTGACCTGGCAACAGATCGGCGAGAAGACCGGCGCCGACGTGAAGTTCATCCCGGTCACCGACGACGGGCGCCTCGACATGGACGCCGCGGCCGAACTCGTCACCGACGACACCGAGATGCTCAGCGTCGTCCACGTCTCGAACACGCTTGGGACTGTCAACCCGGCCGCCGACCTCGTCGACCTCGCCCACGACCACGGCGCCTACGCCTTCCTCGACGGCGCGCAGGCGGTGCCGACCCGGCCGGTCGACGTGAACGACCTCGGCGCGGACTTCTACGCCTTCTCGGGCCACAAGATGGCCGGGCCGACCGGTATCGGGGTCCTCTACGGCAAACAGGAGCTCCTCGAAGAGATGGAGCCGTACCTCTACGGCGGCGACATGATCCGGAAGGTCACCTTCGAGGAGACGACGTGGAACGACCTGCCGTGGAAGTTCGAAGCCGGCACGCCGAACATCGCACAAGCCGTCGGGCTCGCCGAGGCGATCGAGTACCTCGAAGAACTCGGGATGGAGTCGGTCCAGCGCCACGAGGAGCGACTCGCGGAGTACGCCCTCGACCGGATGGCCGAGTTCGACGACATCGAGATCTACGGCCCCACCGAGCCCACCGATCGCGGCGGGCTGGTCGCGTTCAACCTCGACGGCGTCCACGCCCACGACCTCGCCTCGATCATGAACGACCACGGCGTCGCCATCCGGGCGGGCGACCACTGCACCCAGCCGCTCCACGACAAACTCGGGGTCGCGGCGTCGGCCCGCGCGTCGTTCTACGTCTACAACACGACCGACGAGATCGACGCCTTGCTCGAGGCGGTCGACGACGCCCGCCAGCTGTTCGCCTGACTCCGGGAGTGACTGATAGGAGCGAGCGGGCCGACGAGCCCCCGAAGGGGGCGAGGAGGCGTTTGATCCAGCTTTTGGGAGCGAGCGCCGCTCGGGGCGCGAGCGCGGCAAAAGGTGGTCGTAGATCGACGCCTTGCTCGAGGCGGTCGACGACGCCCGCCAGCTGTTCGCCTGACGTTTCGATTCTTTTTCATCTCTCGGCGCCGTCCGCTCTCCCATGTTAGACGAAGTCCGCGAGCGCGCTCGTCCGTACTTCCAGCGCGTCGCGCCCGCCCACGACTGGCACCACGTCCGTCGGGTCGCCCGACTGACCGAGACGCTGGCCGGCGAGTACGACGTCGACGAGACGGTCCTGTTCGCCGCCGTCTGGCTCCACGACGTCGGCCGCGGGCGCGAGGATCGCGGCGAGATCGACGACCACGCCGAGTGGGGCGCACGCGAGGCCGCCGGCATCCTCTCGGACCTCGGGGCCGACTCCGAGACCGTCGACGCCGTCGCCCACTGCATCCGCGCTCACCGCTACTCGAACGACGTGGACCCCCGCACGCGGGAGGCCGAACTGCTCTGTGACGCCGACAACCTCGACGCGCTCGGGGCGGTCGGCGTCGCGCGGTGTTTCACCTACGGCGGCGAACTCGGACAGCCGATACACGACCCCGAACTGCCCCCGGAGGCCGACGACACCGCCGCCGGAGCGACGCAGTTCAACCACTTCCACAAGAAGATCCTCTCGTTACCCGACCGGATGTACACCGACGCCGGCCGGGCGCTCGCCGACGAACGTCAGGCGTTCGTGGTCGCTTTCCTCGATCGGTTCGAGCGGGAGGTCGCCGGCGACGCCTGATCGCTCGACCCGAAATCGCCCGTCTTTTATCGGATTGGTGCGACGGCACCGATATGGTGAACTGGACGCTCGCGGCGGTGATGGGTTCGCACACACTGATGGCCGTCCTCTGGGCCGGGGGCTATCTGGTCACGTCGATGCTCGTCGTGCCGGCGGCCGACCGACACGACGCCCCCGAGTTCGCCCTAGACGTGCTCGACTCGCTGAAGTGGTTCGCGGTCGGCGGGATCGTGGTGATGGGCGGGTCGGGCGGCGCGGCGCTGTGGGTGCTCTACGACAACAGCCTCCCCGAGGGGACCCGCGGCACCGCCCTGATCGCGATGATGACTCTCTACGGCGTGTTCGGACTGACGAGCCTGTGGGCGTGGTGGGAGACCAGAAACGCCCGCGCGGACGGGGTCTCCTCGCTCCCGACCCGGCTCAAGATGGCGTTCCGGACGAACGCGCTGGTCGCGACTCTGCTCGTGCTGAACGCCTCGGTCATCGGCTACGTGGCCTGAACTGTCGCGGTGCGGTCGCGGCGCGGTACAGTTGCGGTGTGGCGCGGTACAGTTGCGGCGCGCTGTGGTCGCGGAAGCCGCACGCACCTGTGTGTTGTTCCGCGAGGGAGACGCTCCCGTGGGCCTCCTCGACAACAGGGTGTGCGGTAGGCTTTTAGGTGGCACGCGCCTATTTGCGTTCAACAATGGGCATGGGCTCGGACATGTATCGCCAGCAGATTCTCGACCACTACAAGAACCCCCGAAACTACGGGGAACTGGACGAGAAGACCTACACGCACGCTGGCGAGAACCCGATGTGCGGCGACGAGATCGCGATCGACGTGAAACTCGACGACGACGAGGAGACGATCGAACGCGTCGCCTTCCGCGGGGACGGCTGTGCAATCAGTCAGGCGAGCGCGAGCATGCTCTCTCAGGAGCTAGCCGGCAAGTCCGTCGCGGAGATGCGGGAGATGGACCGCGACGACGTCATCGACATGCTCGGGGTCGACATCAGCCCGATGCGGGTGAAGTGTGCGGTCCTCGCCGAGAAGGTCGTCCAGGACGGCGCGGAGATCTACGAGGGCGAGAAGGAACTCGACAAGACGACGACCGAAGACGACGAGTAGCCCCTTTTAGACCGCAGAGAGCTCGTAGTAGTCGGTGAACACTTCGACGGTCGCCTTGAACAGCGCCAGCAGTATCGGGCCGACGAACAGGCCGATCGCCCCGAGGAAGTACGCCGCGCCGAACACGCCAAGCAGTATCACGCCCGAGTGGAGCGACGTCTCCTTGTCGATGACCAGCGCGCGCAGGTAGTCGTCGGTGATGGCGACCGCGCTCATGCCGTAGACGACCAGCAGTACCGCCGCGACCGGCCGTCCCTCCACGAGGAGGTAGATCGTCGCGCCGCCCATCACCGGCGAGACGCCCACGATCGGCACCATCGCCAGCACCATCATCACGATCGTCCAGAACGCGGCGTTCGGGATGCCGGCCACGAGGAAGCCCACGCCAGAGACCACGCCCTGTACCACCGCGACGAAGATGTGGCCCTTCAGGACCGCCCACGTCGCGTCCTCGGCCTCGTCGTAGAGTCGGCTCTGGACGTCGTGAGGTAGCGGCGTGACGCGCTTGGTCCAGCGGATCAGATCCGCGCTGTCCTTGAGCAGGTAGTAGAACAGGAAAAGCGCCAACAGCACGCCGAGAAACGCGTGGAGTCCGGCGCTCGCGACGCCGGAGACGCCGTCGGCGATCCCGGCGGTCAGGCTGTCGAGCGCTCTATCGAACCGCGAGGGGAGTTCGATACCCAACGTACGCTCGGCGGCGGCCTCGACCGACCGGTACGCCGGGAGGTCGCTGACCGCGGTCGGCACGTCACCGACCTCGGCGAGCCCGAGCGACAGCAGTGCGCCGGCGACGCCGAAGACGACGATCACCGTCAGCGTCACGAGCCCGAGCGCGGCGACGCGCGGACCGACGCGTGGCGCCAGCCGTCGCTGGGCGGGCGTGAGCACGAACGCGAGCAGGATCGCGCCGAGCACGTAGTTCAAGAACGGGCGGACGATCAGCACCGCCAGCACCGCCAGCACCCCGACCAGTACGACCGCGAACCCGGTACGTGGCTTCATGCCGGCGGCGTACGCCGTATCGGCCTAAAGGTGGACGGGCCGTGAAGTGTGGTTGTGGCGGTGTTGTGGCGGTGTTGTGGCGGTGTTGTGGCGGTGGCCACATCACTTCGTACCGCGAGCGACTAGAGTGAGCGAGCGGACCAAGTGACGACCCGAAGCGAACGGCGGGAGGAGTGCCGCGTCTGCGTGAGCGGAGCGAACGCAGGCTCGGGAGAGCGAAGCTCTCCCGGTGTTTTTGATCGAGCTTTTGCAAGCGAGCGCCGCTCGGAGCGTCTCGGCGAGCGAAGCGAGCCGAGGCTCGAAAGACGCGAAGCGTCTTTCGGCGCGACCGCTGTAAAAGGTCGTCGTCCTTATTCGGGCTTCAGGCCGCCGTCCTCGACGCGCATGACCGCCTCGCCGTCGGCGAGGTTCGGCGCGTCGACGAGCCGGACGATGCGCTTGTCGCCCTTCGACTTCCGGAGGTACATCCGGAACGTCGACTTGTGGCCCAGAATGTTGCCTCCGATGGGCTGGGTCGGGTCGCCGAAGAAGGAGTCGGGGTTCGAGGCGACCTGATTGGTCACGACGACCGCGGTGTTGTGGAGGTTGCCGACCTTGTCGAGGTCGTGGAGATGCTTGTTGAGCTTCTGCTGGCGCTCGGCGAGTTCGCCCCGGCCGACGTACTCGGCGCGGAAGTGAGCCGTCAGCGAGTCGACACAGAGCAGTCGGACCGGATACTCGTCGTCTTGGGTCTCGTTCGCGAGCTCTTGGGCTTTCTCGGCCAACAGCATCTGGTGGTTGGAGTTGAACGCCTTGGCGACGTGGATCTTGTCGAGGAAGTCCTCGATGAGTTCGTCCATCGCCTCGTCGTCGCCGGGACTGCCCTCGATCTCGCGCTCGTCCATCGCGGCCTGGAGCGCCTCGTCGGGGAGCCCCCGGACCATGTCGTCGACGCGCTCGGGCCGGAAGGTGTCCTCGCTGTCGATGAACATGGCGCTACCGCCGAGTCCGCCGTGCTCGCGGGGGAGCTGGACGTTGACCGCCAGCTGGTGGGTGACCTGCGATTTGCCGGCGCCGAACTCGCCGTACACCTCGGTGATCGACTGGGTCTCGACGCCGCCGCCGAGGAGCTCGTCGACCTCATCGATCTTCCACTTGAGCTTGCCGATCTGCTCGCGGCGCTCTAACACGGCCGCGCCGGTCTCGAACCCGCCGACGTCGGCGGCCTCGCGTGCCGCCTGAACGATGTCGGCGGCGGTCGAGTCGCCAACGTCCGCGGTGTTGGAGAGTTCGCTGGGACTGGCTACCGCGAGGCCCTCGTAGGAGTCGAAGCCTGCGTCTCGGAGCTTTTCTGCGGTCGCCGGACCGACGCCCGGCAGTTCTTCGAGGTCTACGTCTGCTGCCATCGTACGCCTGGCTTGTGCCCCTCGTCATATAAACCCCCGTTAACAGTAGAGTGAAAGTGAAATTAGCAGACGCGAGCCGGTTTCGTATCGACCCGTCACGGGGTTTAAAAAGTAAAAAGTCCCACCGAGTCCTCAGTCGGGTCGCGCGGCGCCGATCACTCCCACGGGTGGCGGCCCGGCGCGTCGGGCCAGAGGGGGTACCAGTACTCCTTGTCGGTCTCGACTTCGAGTTCGCCGTCGAGGTTGCTCTCCAGTTTGAACTCCGCGCCCGAGTCGCGGTCGCTCGTCCCCTGGGGCACGAAGGGGTAGTACGCTCCGCGCCGGAACGAGTAGACCCAGTAGGCGCCGGTGTCGTCCTGTTCGAACGCGAACACCGCCGCCAACAGCCGCGAGCCGTAGCCGTGCTCGATGAGCGTGTCTGCCGCAAAGTGGAGGCTGGTCACCAGGTCCTCGAAGTCGTCGTCGCGAAGGACGACCCACGAGTAGCCGTACTCGTCGGTGTGGCCCTCGGCCTCGGTGCCGGTCTCCTCGGCGCCGAACTCCAAGATGTCGTGGACCTCGTCCATCGCGTCCCGGAAGTCGGTGTTGTCGACCTCGGAGAAACACAGCGCCGCCTCGCCGACGGCCGCGTAGCCCAGTTCTGCCTCCATCGTGATGTAGGCCGTACTCATCCCGAACAGGTCCTCGGGGTCGGCCTCCCGGGTCGCGTCGGCCTCCGCGCGGATGCCGAGCACTTCCCGGAGTCCGTCGAACAGTCCCATGCGAGTCCCTACGGACGCCCGGACAAAAAGGAGTGGTTCCGAGGGCCGCCCGCCACCGTCCCGCAGACGGTCGCGGCGATCAGGCCGCCTCGGCCTGGCGTTCGAGGTCACGGAGCTGTTCGACCCGCGCCTCGGTGCTCGGGTGGGTGCTGAACAGCCTACTGATGAGCCCGCTCTTGATCGGAATGATGAAGAACGCGTTCATCTCCGACTGCTCGCGCAGGTCGTCTTCGGGCACGTTGCCCATGTTGCCGTCGATGGTCATCAGCGCCGACGCGAGCGCGGCGGGCTTGCCGGTGATGGTCGCGGCCCCCCGATCGGCCGCGAACTCGCGGTACCGCGAGAGCGCCCGGATGAGGAAGAAGCTCACGACCCACACCACGAGCGACGCCGCGATGGCGACCCACACCGGCGCCTGATTCCGGCTGTCGCCGCCCCCGCCGAACCACCAGCCCCACCGGACCACGAGAAACGCGATGGTCGAGAGGAACGACGCGATGGTCATCACCATCATGTCGCGGTTCTTGACGTGGGCGAGCTCGTGGGCCAACACGGCCTCTAACTCCTCTTGGTCGAGGGTCTTCATCAGCCCGGTGGTGACCGCGACCGCGGCGTTGTCCTGCGAGCGCCCGGTGGCGAACGCGTTCGGGACGCGGCTGTCGACGACCGCGACCTTCGGTTTCGGGAGGTCGGCCTGCTGGGAGAGCCGCCCGACCATCCGGTGAAGCTCGGGGTACTCGCTCTCGTCGACCTCCTTTGCGCCCATGCTCCACAGCGTGAGCCTGTCGCTGAAGAAGAACTGGGCGAGCGAGAAGCTCCCCAGCAAGAGAACCGGGATCAACATGCTCGTGAACTGCGTGCTCAGTACGCCGATGAAGACGGCGTACAGTGCGAACAGCAGGAACATCGTGAGCGCCATGCGCCCCCGAAGTCCCCAGTCTGCTTTCCATTCCATACGCGCCCATAGGAGTTCACCCTGTTTAAACGTTCTTCGCTCGCCTGCGTCGCCGCGCGGGGTTTTCGGTTCCGCAGGGGCCCCACCGAACGTATTTACCCGCACGCGATGTCACTCGCTCGTAATGTCTCTCCGTACGGCGGGGCCGGTACGACGCGTCGTCGCCGCGACCGGCCTGTCGGCGCTCGGGATCGCGTTCAGCGTCTTGCTGTCGATCCCGGTCTTCGTGGTCTCGCTCGACGCGCTGACGCAGTTCGTCGCCGCGCTCGTGCTCTCGGAACTGGGGTTCGTGGCGGCCGCCCTCGCCTTCCTCTACGCGACGGGTCGCGGGCTCGGCTACCTCGACGTCGGTCGGCTGAACCGTCGCGCGATCGGACTCGTCGTCGCCGGGACCGTCGGGCTGTTCGTCTTTCGACTGGCGGCGATCCTCGCCGCGCAGGCGCTCGGGCTCCCGCTCGCCGGCAACTCGGTCACCCAGCTCGCCGAGGAGGGGCTGTTGGAGACGCTGCTCGCGCTGGTGCCGCTGTCGGTCGTCGTGGTCGGTCCGGCCGAAGAACTGCTCTTTCGCGGGGTGGTACAGCGCTATCTCTCCGAGGAGCTTCGACGCTCGGTGCTGTCGCGCTCGCCAGCGTACTGTTCGCGCTCGTCCACGTTCCGACGACGTTCGTCGCGACGCCGGACCTCGCCGCGGTGAGCGTCACGCTCACTATCCTGTTCGGGCTGTCGATGCTTCTCGGCTACCTCTACGTCTGGACGGGGAACCTCCTCGTCCCGGTTCTGGTCCACGGCTTCTACGACGCGTTGCTCTTCGGGCTGGCGTACGTCGCGCTCGCGTCGGATCTGAGCGCGGCCGCGTGACCGAACTGCCAGCACGGCCTGTCCGGTGGCGTGTCTTTATATCGCCGGGCGTTCATGCGCGAGTATGAGTCACGGTATGCAGACCCACGAGTTCGACGATCCGCTCGCTCACTGGTCGGACGGTGACGGGACGGTCCCGACGATCACTCGCGGCGACGGCGCGTACGTCTACGACGAGGAGGACCGCGAGTACCTCGATTTCATCTCGCAGCTCTACTGCGTCAACGCCGGCCACAGCAACGACGCGATCGTCGACGCGATGACCGAGCAGGCCCAGCGGATCCCGTACGTCTCCTCCTCGAAGCACAACGACGCCCGGTCGGAGCTGTCGTCGCGGCTGACCGAGATCGCGCCCGACGGCCTCTCGGACGTGTACTTCGCGGTGTCGGGTAGCGAGGCCAACGAGTCGGCGGTCAAGTTCGCCCGCGACCACCAGGACGCCCACAAGGTGCTCACCCGGTGGCGGTCGTACCACGGCGGCACCTACGGCGCGGGCTCGCTGACCGGCGACCCCGGGACGCGCGCGACGCTCGAACGCCACGCCGCCACCTCCGGGTCCGGGAAGTTCCTCCCGCCGCTCCCGAAGGCGTTCGACGCCGAGACGCCCGAGGAGCTCGCAGAGCAGGCGGCCGACCACCTCGAGTTCGTCATCCGCAACGAGGGGCCCGACTCCATCGCGGCCATCCTCACCGAGCCCGTCGGCGGCACCAGCGGGGCCTACCCCGCGCCGCCGGGCTACTTCGAGCGCGTCCGGGAGCTCTGTGACGAGTACGACATCCTGCTCATCTCCGACGAGGTGATCGCGGGGTTCGGTCGGTGCGGCGACTGGTTCGGCATCGGCACCGAGGACGTGACCCCGGACATGATCACGTTCGCCAAGGGCGTCACGAGCGCGTACGCGCCGCTGGCGGGCGTGCTCGTGAACGACGCCGTCGCCGACGAGCTCCGGTCCGACGGCATCGACGTGGGCCAGACCTTCGGCGGCCACCCGGTCGCCTGCGCCGCGGGCCTCGCCGCGATAGACGAGTACGAGGACGGGCTCGTCGACAACTGCCGGGCGCTCGCGCCGACCCTCGAAGAGGGGCTCCGCGGGCTCGAAGCCCACGACGCGGTCGCCGACGTCCACGGCCGGGGGTTCCTCTGGGGGATCGAGTTCGCCGACCCCGAGACGGGCGAGCCCTTCGTCGATCCGTGGGCCGGCGACGACGGCGACAACCCCGTCGCCGAGGTCCGCGAGATCGCCTCCGACCGCGGCGTGCTGGTCGGCGGCGGCCGCCCCGAGATCCAACTCATCCTCTCGCCGCCGTTGTGCATCGGCGAGGCCGAGATCGAGCGGGCCGTCGACGTGCTCGACGACGCGATCGGCGAAGTGTTCGGGTAGCCCGGCCGATCGGTCGCTCGGCCGCCGGCGTTTTCGCTCCGGCGACCGAACTCCCGGCGTGACCGTTCGATCCGCTCGCGGGCGTCGCGTCCTCGTCGGCGCCGGGATCGCGGTTCTTCAGACTTAAACCCGCGAACCCCCTACCACGCACCATGACTACCGACGCCCGCCGGTTCTGCCCGAACTGCGGGGACCCCATCGAGACCGACCCCGCCGAGCGCCCGGTGGTGCCGGGTGCGACCGGCGCCCGCGGCAAAGAGCAGACGCTCTGTGACGCCTGCTACTTCGACCGGTTCGACCTCGTCGACGCGCCCGACCGCATCGAGGTGCTGGTCTGTGCCCGGTGTGGCGCGGTCCACCGCGGCAACCGGTGGGTCGACGTGGGCGCTCGCGACTACACCGACATCGCGGTCGAGGAGGTCAGCGAGTCGCTCGGGATCCACCTCGACGCCCGCGACGTGACCTGGCAGGTCGAACCCGAACAGGTCGACGAAAACACCATCCGGATGCACTGTTATTTCACCGGCATCGTCCGGGACACGCCGGTCGAGGAGGAGGTCGTCGTGCCCGTCAAGATCTCTCGCCAGACCTGCACGCGGTGCGGTCGGATCGCCGGCGACTACTACGCCAGCGTGGTTCAGGTCCGTGCGCGCGACCGGACGCCGACCGGCGAGGAGGTCGAACGCGCCGAGGCCATCGCCGAGGAGATCGTCGCCGACATGGAGGCGACCGGCGACCGCGACGCCTTCGTGACCGACGTGAGCGAGACCGACGACGGCCTCGACGTCAAGGTCTCGACCACCAACATCGGCAAGAAGATCGCCGCCAAGGTGATCGAGGAGTTCGGCGGGAGCTACTCCGATTCGGAGACGCTCGTGACCGAAGACGAGGACGGCGAGGAGGTCTACCGAGTGACCTACGCGGTCCGACTCCCGCCGTACGCGCCGGGCGAGATCATCGACCTCGCCGACGACGACGGCGGGCCCGTGCTGGTCCGGAGCGTCCGTGGGAACCTCAAAGGCCTCAGACTCACCACGGGCGAGCCCTACGAGGCCGGCTTCGAGGACGGCGATGCGCCCGAGGCCCGGCGGCTCGGACGGATCGAGGACGCCGAGGAGACTACCGTCGTCACCGTCGAGGACGACCGGGCGGTGCAGGTGCTCGACCCCGAGACCTATCAGGCCCGGACCATCGCCCGCCCCGAGTACATGGACGCCGAGGCCGACACCGTCCCCGTGTTCAAGAGCCGGGCGGGCCTCCACGTCGTGCCCGACCGGGACGAGGCATGACCGGCGACGACGCGCTTGCGGCGGTCGTCCGCAAGCCCGAGAGCGAGGCCGCCATCGCCGCCCTCCGGGCGGAGGGAGTCTACGACGCGACCCGGAAGGTAACCGAGTACAGCGAGAAGACCGTGGCGCTCCCGGTGACCGACCCGCCGGCCGAGACCGCGGTGCTCGACGTGGTCGAGCAGGTCGACCCGGAGCGGCGCCTGCCGGATCTGGCGGCCCACCTCCGCGAGCGCGGGTGGTCCGACGACGAGATCGAGCGCGCTCCGGGGTCGTGGGCGGTCGTCGGGAGCGTCGTGCTCGCGACGTTCCCGGCGGACTGTCCCGACCGTCGGGCGGTCGGCGAAGCGTTGCTCGACCTCCACGGCGAGGCCGACACCGTGGTGGCCCGCGAGGGGATCTCGGGCGAGCACCGCGAGCCCTCGGTGTCGGTCGTGGCGGGCGCGGGCGACACCGAGACGGTCCACACCGAGCACGGCACCCGCTACGCGCTCGATTTCTCGACGGTGATGTTCTCGCCGGGCAACAAGGCCGAGCGCGCCCGGATGGGCGAGGTCGTCGAGTCGGGCGAGCGCGTGTTCGACATGTTCGCGGGCATCGGCTACTTCACTCTCCCGATGGCCCGGGCGGGCGCGGCGGTGACGGCGGTCGAGCGCAACCCGGGGGCGTTTCGCTACCTCGCGGAGAACGCGATGCTCAACGATGTCGCCGACCGGGTCTCGGCGTTTCGCGCGGACTGTCGGGACGTGGACGTCGATCCCCCGGCCGACCGCGTGGTGATGGGCTACTACGAGGCCCACGAATATCTCGACAGCGCGCTCGCGGCGCTCGCGCCCGGCGGCACGATCCACATGCACGAGGCCACCCCCGAAGACCTGCTGTGGGACCGACCCGTCTCGCGGCTCCGGGCGGCGGCCGCCGACCGCGACCGGGAGGTGGCGGTCCTCGATCGCCGGAAAGTCAAGAGCCACAGCGAGGGCGTCTGGCACGTCGTGGTCGACGCGACCGTCGAGTGATCGGCCGGACGACGCGAGCGCGGGACGCTCCGGCCCTGCGGCGCACGACGTTTAAGTCCTCTCGGCGAGAGGCCGACGTATGAACGGAACGGGTACTGTCGAAGCCATCCACCTCGCGCCCGAGTCGGGCGCGGACGTCGAATCGGTCGGTGCGGTCGAAGCGCTCGCGGGCCGCGGACTCCGGGGGGACCGTCACTTCGGGGACGGGGGCGGCGGGCTCACGCTCATCGAGTCCGAGGCGCTGGCGGCCGCCGAGCGCGACGGCTTCGAACTCCGGGACGGCCGCCACCGGCGGAACGTCACCACCAGCGACACCGCGCTCAATCACCTCGTCGGCGAGCGGTTCCGCGTCGGCGACGTGGTCTGTGAGGGCGTCGAACTCTGCGAGCCGTGTCGCCACCTCGAATCGCTGACACGGGAGGGCGTCGTCTCCGAACTCCTCCACCGGGGCGGGCTCCGGGCGGACGTCGTGGAGTCGGGTACGCTCGAACGCGGCGACGAGATCGAGCCCCTCTGAGCCCTACGCGTCCCACGCCGCGCCGTCGGGGTCGACGCGTCGCTCGCGGCGCTCGATGGCGTCGATGCGGGCCACTTCCTCGTCGGTGAGCGCGGGCGGGTCGAAGTTCGCCCGGAGGTGGGACTCGCCGGTGGCCTTCGGGATGGGGACGACGCCGTCGCGCTGGGCCAGCCACGCGAGGCTGACCGCCTCGGGGCTCACGTCGCGGTCGTCGGCGACGTCGGCCAACACGTCGACGTCGCCGGCCTCTCCCTGCAGTAGCGGGGCGTACGCGACCACCGTGATGTCGTGTTCGCGGCAGTACGCAAGGAGGTCGTCCTGCGGGAGCAGGGGGTGCATCTCGACCTGATTGGCGGCGATCGGCGCGTCGAGAATCTCGCGGGCCTCCGCCAACAGATCGACCGTGAAGTTGCTCACGCCGACGTGTTCGGTCTTGCCGGTCGCCGCGAGCCGGTCGAACGCGGGCAGGGTCGCCTCGGCGTCGTAGGCGTGGGTCGGCCAGTGGACGTAGAACAGGTCGACGGCGTCGACCCCGAGCCTGTCGAGGCTCTCGTCGGCAGTCCGGGCGACGTCCTCGGCCGCGAGGTTCGTCGGGTGGACCTTCGTCGCGAGGAAGATCTCCTCGCGCGGGACGTCGCTGGCGGCGATGCCGTCGCCGACCGCGGCCTCGTTGTCGTACATCTGGGCGGTGTCGACGTGTCGGTAGCCGAGTTCGAGCGCGGTTCGGATCGTCTCGGCACACTGATCGGGCTCGTCGTTCCCGGAGGTGCCGAGGCCCGGACTGGGAATCGTGGTCACGAACTGTTCGTGTCCGCGGGCGGGCAAAAAGGTACGCGCGCCGGCAACCCCGCCCGCGACATCGCGGCTCCGGGATCCGACCGCCCCGGCGGTCGACGTGCCCGTCGGCGCGACGACCGCGGCGCGAGACGGCTTCTGGCGGAACGACGCGGACGAAAGAGCGAAGGCCGCGGGCGGCCACGATCACGCATGGTCAGCGATTCGCGGTTGGCGCTACTCGGCGTCGGCGGCGCGGCGAGCCTCTGCTGTGTCGGGACCGGTGCGGTCGGCGGTGGGGCCCTGACCGGCGGCGCGGTCGCCGGCGGGCTCGGCGGGAGTCTCGCGCAGGTGGCGGTGACGGTCGTCACCGTCGCCGCGCTCGGACTGGCGTGGCAGCGGTTCGGCCCCGAGCCGACCGGCGATCCCGAGTAGCGACGTCGACGCCGACTGGCGCCGGACTGACTTAAACGGTCAGCTCTCGACGCTGTACGGAAACGACCGGACCGCTCCCGTCCCCCGTTTTTAGCCCGGCCTAAATCGTTTCCCCGACCCGTGGATTTAAGTAAAGAGCATCGTTTTAAGTACCCTTCCGCCTGTAATACGAACAGGTGACCACCGATGGCTATTGACCCGCAATTCCACGAAAACCGCGAGCAGATCGACACTCACGAGGGCCACGACGTGTGGGGTCCCGTCGACGAACCCGAGCAACTCGGCATCCACGGCACCCACGTCGCGGTCGACTTCGACCTCTGTATCGCCGACGGCGCGTGTCTGGAGGACTGCCCGGTCGACGTGTTCGAGTGGGTCGACACGCCCGACCACCCCGAGAGCGAGAAGAAGGCCGACCCCGCCAACGAGGCCCAGTGTATCGACTGCATGCTTTGCGTGGACGTGTGTCCAGTCGACGCCATCGACGTCGACGCTGGTCGGGCCTGAGACGAGACTGGCGGCGCTGAGACGCCCAGAACCGATCGTTTTTCGACGCGCTACTCCGGGCGATCGACGTCGAGCTCCTGGCGGAGCGACGCCAGCGCGTCGGTGTCCGCGAGATACTCGAACTGCTCGCGGAAGTGCTCCTCGCAGAGGCCGACCCGGACGCCGCCCTTCTCGGGCGCGAACGACGCTTCCCGGTCGCAGTAGTGACACCGCATGACCCACTGTAGGGGCCCCACCCGGTTTAACTCTACGCCTGCGGGTCCACCGCCGACCGGAAGTGTCGGTACTCGGGCTTCGAGAGCCCCGCCAGCCCGAGACGCCGCTCGTGGGCGTCGCTCCCGCCGGTCGGGACGAGGTCGTGCTCGGCGATCGCGCGCTCGACCGGTCGGGGGTCGACCTCTCGGCCGTAGGGGTAGTAGCGCTCGACCGCGTCGAGGTGGCGTGTCAGCCCGAGCGCCGCCTCGGGATCGTCGTACCGGTACGGGTGGGCGAGTCCGACGAGCCCGCAGGCCGCCTCCAGCAGTTCGACGCCGCGCTCGAAGTCGGTCACCTCGCGGGGGACGAAACAAGGGCCGTCGTCGCCGATGAGCTCGTCGAACGCCCCCTCGTAGCCGTACCCGGTGTTGGGGTGGTCGTCGATCGCGCGAGCGACGTGCGGGCGGCCGAGCCCCGCCCGCGGTTCGAGGTCGAGTTCGATCCCGAGCCGGTCCTCGACGCGCTCGATGAGCTCGCGGCCGCGCTCGATCCGGTCGGCCTGTATCCGATCGAGCTCCTCGCCGAGCGCGTCGGTCGGGCTGACGCCGTAGCCGAGCAGGTCGACCCGCTCGCCGTGGGGCGCCTCGACCCTGAGTTCGATGCCGTGGACGACGGTCACGCCGTCGATCGTGCCGACCGGCGCCGCGAGGTCCGGGTTGAGTCGGTCGTGGTCGGTCACGGCGACGACCGAGACGTCGGCCTCGCGGGCGGCCGCCGAAATCTGATCGAGCTGTAACTCGCCGTCCGAGTTGGTCGTGTGGACGTGGAGGTCCGCGAAGACGCTCATACCCTCCGAACGAAGCCCACCGACGAAAGGGCTTCGCAACCGACAACACGCCATTAAACTCCTTAAGGACGATCATACTGTCCGACGACAAGCTTTATCATTAACATCCATGTAGATTCTGTCGATGTCACTGAAACAGGCGACGACCGCGCTGGACCGCCACGACTACCCCGCGACCTCCGACCAGCTCGCCGACTCGTACGACGACTACGAACTCGACCTCCCCAACGGCACCGAGTCCCTCGGTGAAGTGTTCGCGCGCGGCGCCTCGGAGACGTTCGCCGACGCCCGCGAGGCACAGGCCACCATGTACTCGGCGGTCAGTAGCAAGGCAATCGGCCGCGAGGGGTACAGCGACCGGGACCCGACGGTGCTCGGCACCGACGGGCCGGGTCAGGTTTCCTTCTAACCGACCTTTTCCTGCGGGCGGCGCACAAACGCGCCGCCCTTGCAAAAGCTCGATCAAAACCACTGCGGGCCTCCCGATGGTCGGCCCTTGGGCCGCTCGCTCGGGCTTCGCCCTCGCTCGCGGTAGAATTACTGGGACGCCACAGCACCGCGACCGCACCGCATCTGCACCGCCCCGCGTCCGCACAGCACCGCGACCGCCCCGCATCTGCACCGCCCCGCGTCCGCACCGCACCGCGACCGCCCCGCGTCCGCACGGCACCGCCTCGCGACCGCTTTCTACTGCGTCGGGACTGTTACACCCACTCGACGGCGCCGTCGAGGTCCAGCGGGACAGATCCCTTGCTGTACGCTTCGATCCGGCCGGAGGGCCGCGGTCGGAACACGACCGCGGGTCGGTGGCGCACGCCGGGCTGTTCGCCCCTGACGGCGGCCCACTCGTCGTCGCGGAACCCCGAGCAGTCGACGAACAGGACCGCGCCGCCGCCGTGTTTCTGGAGCTGGCCGGAGGTCTTGGTCTCGGCGGTCTCGCGGACCGCGGCGACCGGAGTCGACGCCCGCCGGCGGGTCGGCGGTCGCGGTCGGGTGACCTCGACCAGCGGCGACTCGCCGTCGGGCGTCTCGGCCCGGAAGTCGAGCGAGTGGCCGGTCGTGACCTCGATCTCGGGCGTGAGGCCGTAGTCGGCGTCGGTCAACAGCTTGGCGACGCTGAACTCGCTCATCGCCGACGCCATCCTGACGGGGTCGACCTGCGGGCTCGTTCCGAGCTTGCTCGCCATCGTATACCGGTAGTCGTCGAGCACGCCCGTCGAGAGGAACTCCTCGTAAAACGACAGCACCGCCTCGCGGGTCGTGTCGGGAAAGCCCGCGGCGTGTTCCCGGAAGAACTCCCGGGTGGAGTGGCGACCGTCCTTCGAGAACAGCACGGGCAGGAAGAACCACGAGAGGTGGTCGTACTCGGCCAGCCACGGCGCCTCGACCTGCAGGTCGCCGAGCAGTTCGCGCTGGGCCCACCGCGCGACGGGGTAGGGAACCTCCTCGAAAGTATGTTTGTCGGTGCGCCAGAGCGCCGAGGGGGTCTCGGTGTTGCCGAGCCAGAACGCCTCCTCGTCGTCGAACGCGAAGAGCGCGAGGTCGCCGTTGTCCATCTCGATCCGGAGCGCCTCGTAGCCGTTCGGTCCGGCGTAGTGGGGCGTCCGGCGGGTCGCGCCGAATTTCCGGTCGAGGGGTTCGCGCAGGTCGCGTTCGACCCTGTCGTCTGTCCACCGCTCCAGAGAGCGGCGAAAGCGGAGCGGGCTTGCCACGGGCGACAGTTGTCCCGCGGGGAATTTACGTGTTGTGACGCTCGCGGCCCGTCGTTCGCCGAGCGATCCCGCGTCCGCCCGCGATTCCGACCTGCTTTCGAGGCGATAAATCGGTGTTATTATCCGTTACATTCATTACGGCGGCTTTCCAATCATGAGTGTGGTTGTCATGTCAATGGGTGCCTATGACGAAGACGAACACGAGCGCCGGGAGCGCAAGAACAACACGGTCGACGTGAGCGAGGACGACGACCGGACGACCTACCACGGGACCGTGGAGTACGACTCCGGCGACTCGACCGAGGATCTCCTCGATCAGTTCGAAGCCATCAAGGCCGAGCAGTAGCCCGTCGTCTGTTCTGCGCTCGCGTCTACTCGGTCCAGCCGGGGGTCTGGGGTGCGCCCCGTTCGCCCTCCACGCGATCGGCGACGCCCGGGTCGGGCGCCGGCGCGCCGGCGTCGTCGGCCCGGTCCTCCCAGTCCGGGACGGCCCGTCCGACCCACGAGTCGGCCTCGCGGGCCCGATCGAGCGCGCGCTCGAACCGCTCGCGGTTCACCGTCGCGGTGCCGGGTGCGGCCGCGACCGCCGCCGCGACGAACAGCGTCCGGTCGTCGGCGGTCAGTTCGCCGCGTTCGGCGCGTCCGACCACGCCCGAGAGGCGGTCGGAATCGGGGAACGCGAACACCTTCTGGCCGAGCGCCTGCGGGCCGAGCAACAGCGCCGAGAGGTCCGCGGGCGGGTCGTCGTCGAGCAGTCGGTCACCGCCGAACGCCGCCTCGACGCGCTCGCATTCGGTCTCGCTCCCCAGTTCGAGGTTGTGGCCGGGGTACTCGGCGCACTCCTCGGGGTAGACGTCGGCGTCGTGGATCCGACACTGGAGGGTCGTCGGATCGAGGAACGCACAGGTGGGGAGCCACGTCGGATCGGCGCCGAACGGCGCGACCGGCTTGGGCGCCTTCCGGAGCCCGAGGAAAAACACCGGTCGGTCGTCGACCGCCGCGACCGGGACGCCGTCGATCTCGACGCCGTCCCCGTCGCGCCAGAGCCGCGGGGTCAGCGCGTCGGCCAGCCCCGCGTCGAGGAACGCCCGCGCGTCGTCGCGGGTCAGCGGCACGAGGTTGTACGCGTCGTCCAGCGGCGTCCGGGGCCCCCGGCGCTCGTGGTCGCTCGGCTCGGGGGAGAGCGCCCGCCAGTCGATGCAACAGCCGGCGCAGTCCTCGCAGTTCACCTCCATGACTACTCCGTGGGTTCGTCTCGGAGTCGCATAAGGCTCCGGGCGAGCGTCTAACTGTCGCGGGTCCCAAACGTCCGACATGAACCGAGAGCACGCCGACGGCGACTCGACCGACGCGAGCCGGTCGGCGGCAGGGCTATGGCGCTGGGACCGCTCTCCAGACACATGGCAAGCGAGACCTGCGAGGGGTGTGGCGACCGAGTCACGATCGCGGGCGGCATCGCCAACATCTGGACGCTCGAACACGACGCGACCGGCGGGATGACCCTCGAACTCGACAGCGACGGGAGCGAGCACTTTCTCTGTTTCGACTGCATCGACCGTCTGCCCGACGACCCCTCGGGGGCGGACGTGGCCGCGCTCGATCGGGAGTGACGGCCGGCCCGGGGCGAGCCGGGGCGGCCGACCGGCGGTTCCGGTGGCTTTAGGCTCCCGGCTCCCGTCCCCTCCGACAGTGAACCCCGAGCGGATTTTCGAAGCCTTTCCGGCGCCTTCCTATCGCGGCACGCAGCGCGCCGCGCTCGAAGACATCCGGGACGCGTTCGCCGACGGCAACGACGTGGTGCTGGTCCGGGCGCCGACCGGCAGCGGCAAATCCCTGCTCGCCCGGGCAATCGCGGGCTGTGCCCGCCGGCCCGACGACGCCGCGCCGAGCGACGCGACCGGCGCGTACTACACCACCCCGCAGGTGTCCCAGCTCGACGACGTCGCCGAAGACGACCTCCTGACCGACCTCAAGATCATCCGGGGCAAGCGCAACTACTCCTGTATCCTGCCCGACGAGACCGACACACCCGTCGATCGGGCCCCCTGCGCCCGCGAGACGGGGTACGATTGCTCGGTCAAACACCGGTGTCCGTACTTCTCGGACCGGGCCATCGCCAGCAACCGGGACATCGCGGCGATGACCCTCGCGTACTTCATGCGGACCGCGGGCTCGGAGGTGTTTCGCAAACGCGACGTGGTCGTCGTCGACGAGGCCCACGGGCTCGCCGAGTGGGCCGAGATGTACGCGACCATCGACCTGAACCCCCGGACCGTGCCGATCTGGGAGGACCTGAAGGTGCCCGAGATCACCGGGCTCGACCGCGCGGTAGCGTACGCCGACCGGCTCGCCAACGTCTGTCGGCGGCGCAAGGACGAACTCCTCGCCCAGCAGGCGCTCGAGCCGAGCGAGGCCGCCGAGCGCGACCGCTTGCAAGAGCTGATCGGCGAACTCGACTGGTTCGTCGAGGACTACCGCGACGCCGAGAGCGCGACGACGTGGGTCGTCGACCAGCCCGACGGCGCGGGCACGGCAATCACGATCAAGCCGATGAACCCCGAGCGATACCTCACCCACACCGTCTGGGAGCGCGGGAACAAGTTCGCCCTCCTGTCGGCCACGATGCTCAACAAAGACGCCTTCTGCCGGCAGGTGGGGCTGGCCCCCGACGACGTCGCGCTGGTCGACGTGGACCACACTTTCCCGGTCGAGAACCGCCCGCTGTACGACGTGACCCAGGGGAAGATGACCTACGACCACCGCGACGACACGTTACCGGATATCGCCCGCGCGCTCGTCCGAATCATGCAGGCCCACCGCGGCGAGAAGGGGATCGTCCACGCCCACTCGTACGCGATTCAGGAGCGACTCGCCGACCTGCTCGGGGAGTTCGGCGTCGACGACCGGCTACGGCTCCACGACAAGGACGACCGCGACGCCCAACTGGAGGCGTG
Organism: Halorussus marinus; assembly: GCF_004521895.1. NCBI lineage: Archaea > Methanobacteriati > Methanobacteriota > Halobacteria > Halobacteriales > Haladaptataceae > Halorussus > Halorussus marinus. Next base: position 159,019 of record NZ_SBIR01000006.1, on the reverse strand, counting down.
GAAGGCGACCGACGGCGAGGAGGTGTTCCTCTCGGTCAAGATGGAGGAGGCCCTCGACCTGAAAGGCGACCTCGCGCGGTGGCAGGTCATCTGCAAGGCGCCGTTTCTCAACACCAGCGACTCCCGGGTCGCCCACCGGCTCGAAGCCGGCCAGTGGGCGTGGTACTACCGCGCCGCGCTCCGGACGGTGATCCAGGCCTGCGGGCGGGTGGTCCGGTCGCCCGACGACTACGGCGCGACCTACCTCGCGGATTCGAGTCTCCTGCAGGTGTTCGATCGGGCCGAGAGCGACACGCCGCCGTGGTTCGCCGACCAGATCGACCGGATGACGGCGCCCGACCTGCCCGCCTTCGATCCGGCGAGCGCGAGCCGGTCGGTCGCGGGGTCGGGACGCCGGTCGGGCGGCCGGTCGTCGTCGGCCGGCACGTCGTCGCGGGACGCCGGGTCCTCACGGAACGCCGGGGCGGCCGACGAGTCCGAATCCGGCGGCCGGTCCCGGTCGCGCTCGGCGGGCGGCTCGGACCGAAAGAGCCCGATGGCCGACGTGTGGGACGACAGCGTGTAGCCGCCGGAGGAAGCGCCGACGAGGCGACGACCGCCGCGAGCGCGTCGCGGTCTCAGAAGAACGACGCCGCGTAGGCCACGCCCGAGGTGATCATCAGCAACACGAGGAACAGCGAGATGAGCTTCTGACGCGTGTCATCGTCCATGTCGGGCCGAAGCGGGCCGAGCGAAATAACGGTTTGGGTCGCGTCCGCGGGCCCCCTCCGCGGTCGGGCCGACCGCGGTGTCCGGACGACGGAGGGCGCGGCGAGACTACTCGTAGGCGGCGATGCCGGTGAGGTCCTCGCCGAGGATCAGGGTGTGGATGTCGTGGGTGCCCTCGTAGGTGTACACCGTCTCCAAGTTCGCCATGTGGCGCATCGGCGAGTAGTCGCCGGTGATGCCGTTGCCCCCGAGCATCTCGCGGGCGACCCGCGACTGGTCGCGGGCCATCCGGACGTTGTTGCGCTTGGCCATCGAGACGTGCTGGGGGCGCAGATCGCCCCGCTCTTTGAGGTCGGCCAGCCGGTGGGCGAGCAGTTGGCTCGTCGTGATCTGGGTCGCCATCTCGGCGAGCTTCTGTTGTTGCATCTGGAAACGGGCGATCGGACCGCCGAACTGGTCGCGCTCGGTGGCGTACTCGCGGGCGGTCTCGAAGCTATCGCGGGCCGCGCCGACCGCGCCCCAGGCGATGCCGTACCGCGCCTGGGTCAGACACGACAGCGGGCCCTTCATCCCCTCGACGCCGGGCAGGACGGCGTCCTCGGGGACGTAGACGTTGCTGAGTCCGATCTCGCCGGTGACGGAGGCCCGCATCGAGAGCTTGTCGTCGATCTTGTTGGTCGAGACGCCGTCGCGGTCGGTCTCCACGAGGAAGCCCCGGACCGGGTCGTCGTCGGCCGACCGGTCGCGGGCCCACACGATCGCCACGTCGGCGATCGGGGAGTTGGTGATCCACGTCTTCGAGCCGTTGAGGACGTACTCGTCGCCTTCCTTCTCGGCGTAGGTCTCCATCCCGGAGGGGTTCGAGCCGTGCTCGGGCTCGGTCAGCCCGAAACAGCCCACGAGCTCGCCCTCCCCGAGGCCGGGGAGCCACCGCTCTTTCTGTTCTTCGCTCCCGAAGGCGTGGATCGGGTACATCACGAGCGCGCCCTGCACGCTCGCCATCGACCGGATGCCGGAGTCGCCGGCCTCGAGCTCTTGCATCAGCAGGCCGTAGGCCTTCTCGCTGACGTTCGGCGAGCCGTACCCCTCCAGATTGGGCGCGTAGAACCCGAGCTCGCCCATCTCGGGGATGAGATCGGTCGGGAAGGTGCCGTTCTCGAAGTGGTCGGCGATGTCGGGCTTGACCTGTTCGTCGACGAAGCGTCGGGCGGTGTCCCGGATCATTCGCTCTTCTTCGCCGAGGTCCTCCTCCAGCGAGACGTAATCGAGCATACAAGAGGGTGTGGCCCCGACCGTGAAAAACGCTCCTACTCCACGGGCGGGTTGCCGGTAGGTCGCTTACAGATCGACGTTGCCGTCGCGCTCGATCGCGACGTCGAGGTACGCGTCGGCCTGCTCGGCGTGTGGCCCCCGCCGAACCACGCCCTCGCGCTCGTCGTACTCCACCATCCCCATCATCGACAGCTTCGGCAGTTGGGTGTGTGTCAGCGAGGTGGCGACGCGCTCGCGGTGCTCCTCGGAGACCAGATCGATCGGCTTGCCGGTCTCCCAGGTCGCGACGCACTCGACGACGTCTTCGATGTCGACGGCCGCCTCGGCCTCGCGCACGCAGGCGAGTACGTACCTCCCCCGGCGAGACGCGAGCGCGTCGAAGACGTTGTCCTGTGACACCGGGGGCGTGTCGGCGTCCGGCCGTCGGGTCGTCGCCGTCGGGTCGCCGTCCGCGATCGGGCTACCGCCGGCTAATTTGTCTCTCATTCCCCACTGATACGATCTCGACGGGCGTGTGTCTGGTGGTTCACTGATAACGGTGTTTAAAAGCGTCTCGTCGAGAATCGCCCGACTGCGATCCTCGACGACGTCGGCTCGCGGCGGGCGCGGAGTCGCCGTCGGTCCCGCGCCGGACGAGCCGGCGTCAGGCCGCGGCCGCGTCGGTCTCGGCGTCCGCGTCCCGGACCTCGCGGGCGTACTCGCAGAAGTTCTCGAAGACGATCTTCGCCTCGCAGGCGGCGTCGTAGTTCTCCTCGTGGATGCCGTCGAGGACCCGCTGGAGCCGCTCGTCCGGGAGGTCCTTGCCCTTGGTGACCTCCTCGGCGGTCGCCATGTCGTACTCCGGGTGGAACTGGACGCCGAAGGCGTGGCCCTTCCGGAAGCCGTGGTTCGAGTAGTCGTTGACCGCGAGCTCCTCGGCGCCGGGCGGGAGCTCGGCGACCGCGTCCGAGTGGGTGGTAAAGGCGGTAAAGCGGTCGTCGACGCCCTCGAACAGGACCGACTCGCCCGTCCGCTCGACCTCCCGATAGCCGATCTCGTACTCGCCCATGTCCCGGACCTCGCCGCCGAGCACGTCGGCCAGAAGCTGGTGGCCCCAACAGACGCCCAGACACGGCAGACCCGCCTCGATCGCCTCGCCGACCCACTCGCGGGTCGGCTCGATCCACTCCTCGTCCCAGTAGACCGACGAGCGAGACCCCGAGATGACGACCCCGTCGAAGTCGAGGCTCTCGGGTAGCTCGCCGCCCGTCGCGTCGAACTCCACGAGGTCGGCGTCGAGTTCCCGCCGGAAGTTCCGCCGGGTCGCGTCGCCCTCGTGGGCGGCGTTTACGAATGCGATGCGAAGTCGACTCATCGTGTTGTTCCAAACACCTCTCGGACAAAAGAGGTTCCCCTACGGGCAGTTCTGCCGGTATTCCGGATCGGGACCGCTACTCGGTGTCGAAACGCTCCTCGCCGCCGAGTTCGCGCCGGAGCTTCGCGCGGTCGGGCTCGCCGGTCGATCGGCGCGCGAGCGACTCGACGACGGTGACCTCGCGGGGCACCGCCGCGTCGGGGAGCCGGTCGGCGACGAACGCCCGGAGCTCGCCGGGCTCGGCGTCGCCGACCACCGCCGCCAGCGACTCGCCGCCCCCGACGACCGCGCCGGCCTCTCGGACCTCCTCGTGAGCCTCCAGCTCGCGCTCGACCTCCCGGGGGTGGACCCGGCGCTCGTCGCCGACCGCGGCCTCGGCGGCCCGCCCGAGCACGAAGTAGTCGCCGCCCTCTCGGTAGGCGTGGTCGCCGCTCGGGACCCACTCGGGGAACGTCTCGGCGTCGCCGACGTACCCTCGGGCGGTGACGGGGCCCCGGATCTGTAGCTCGCCGACCTCGCTCTCGGCGACCGGCTCGCCCTCCCAGACGATCCGGGCCTCGCAATCGGGGAACGGCCGACCCACGCAGTCGGGGTCGGGCGGGTCGGCGTCCTCGCGGTCGACCGGCCGGTAGAGGTCGTTGGGCCCGGTCTCGGCCCGGCCGTAGGCTCGCACGACGGGGGCCCGCTCGGCCAGCGCCGCGCGAGCGTCGGTCGGGAGCGCCGACCGCGCGCCGATCCACTCGACGCTCCCGAAGTCGGTCGATTCGAACGCGTCGTCGGCGATCAGTTCGCGGTACTCGGTCGCGCCCGCGAACAGCGCGGTCGCGCCCCGCTCGATCGCCGCCAGCGCGCGCTCGGGAGCGAACGCCCGGAGGAGGTCGACCCGGCCGCCGACGTACAACAGCGGCAACACCAGCCGGTGGAGGCCGTCGGTGTCCGACACCGGCAACAGGGTCGGCGCGCGGTCGCTCCGACCGAGCCCCCACGCCGCCGCGGCGGTGATGCAGTTCCACTCGACGGCGCGCGCGGGCAGGTCGACGACGCGCCCGGCGGCCGGCGGGTCGGCGTTCAGCGACTCGCCCGGCCGATCCGGTTCGGAATCGGTCTCGCCGACCGCCGGCCGGTCGGCCTCCTCGCGGGTGTGGAGGTAGAGCAACGACCGGTCCGGGTCGGGGTCGGCGGCCTCGTAGTCGGCCCCCTCGCCGTCGCGCAGGTCGTCGAACGACCGGCTCCGATCGTCGGCCACCTCCCGGACGAGGTCGCGCTGGGCCGGTTCGTGGACCACGACCGCCGGGTCGATCGCGTCGAGGGGCGCCCGGACCGTCGCGGGCGTGAGCCGGTGGGAGATCGGCGCGAGCACCGCGCCGAGCCGCCGGGCCGCGAACACTAACGCGATCGTCTCGATCCGGTTGCGCGAGACGACCGCGACCGCGTCGCCGGCGCCGATCCCGCGGGCGGCGAGCCCCCTCGCGAACGCGTCGGCCCGCGAGTCGAGGTCGGCGTAGCTCGCGTCCCGGCCGTCGGTCGCGTCGGCGACGGCGGTTCGGTCCCCCCACAGCGCCGCCCGGCGTTCGAGCGAGAGCGTCATGCACGCGGGTTCGACGCCGGCCACCGTAGGCGTTGTTGCGGAACGGGCGCGATTCGGGCGGCGCCCGGTCGCTCTACCGCCCGAGCTACTCGTCTTCGCGACGCTCGTCCAGAAAGCCGACCAGCGCGTCGTTGACCGCCTTCGAGCGCTCGACGAAGAAGAATCGCTCGCCGGGGAACCCCCGGAACTCCCCGTTCGGCAGGCCGTCGGCCAGCCGCCGGCCGTCCTCGATCGGGACCACCCGGTCGCCCTCGCCGTGCAGGACGAGCGCCGGCAGGGTGATCTCGTAGAGCCGGTCGCTCGCGTCGAACGCCGCCATCGCGTCGAGGTGGCCCCGCGCGGCGTCGCGGTCGGCGTCCTCCTCGCGGCGCCACGCCACGACGTCTTCGACCAGTTCGTCGGTGTCCAGCAGTTCCTCGCCGGCCACCGGGTCGAGCGACCGTCGGAGCGCCGCGGGGTCGTCGGCGTCCGCGAGCAGTCGGTCGCGCACGCCGTCCGGGAACATTTCTGTGCGCGGGCCGCCGGCCGAGGTCCCGAGCAGGCTCAGGCTCCGGCCCCGCGAGTACTCGAGGGCGTACTGGAGCGCGACCATCCCGCCCAGTCCCGCGCCGACGAGGTGGGCCTTGCGCGCGCCGTGGTCGGCGAGCACGGCGTCGAGGTCCGCCGCCATCGCCGCGACCGAGTACTCGCCCGGATCGTCCGAGCGCCCCGTCCCGCGCGCGTTCGGGACCACGATCTCGCGACCGCCGGCGAGCCCGGGGTACTGCCAGCTCCACTGCCAGGCGCCGTACCCCGCGTCGGCGAGCAGTACGACGGTCTGGTCGCCGTCGCCGTCGGCCTCGTAGTAGAGCGAGACGCCGCCGTTGTCCGCGTATGGCATGGCCGGCGGTTCGGCGCGCCGGCGCTTGAGTGGTTCGCTCTCCGGCCGCTTTCGGCTCCCCGCCGGGAGACGGACGCTTTTTGTCCCGCGTGGGGCAACTCCCGGACCATGGAAGCGATCAAGGACAGCGTCCACGACCACATCCCCGTCTGCGACCTCGCGGCCGACCTGCTCGACACCCCCGAGCTCCAGCGGCTCCGCCACATCAAGCAGCTCAGCACGGTCCGGCTGGTCTACCCCTCCGCGAACCACACCCGGTTCGAGCACAGCCTCGGGGTCTATCACCTCGCCAGCGAGGCGCTCGACCTGCTCGGGGTCGAGGACCGATCCGCGCTGGCGGTCCGGGCCGCCGCGCTCCTCCACGACGTCGGCCACGGTCCGTACGGCCACCAGACCGAGGGGATACTCGAACGCCGGCTCGGGCGCCACCACGACGAGGTCGCCGACCTGCTCGCGGACGGCGACCTCGCGGCGGTGCTCGAAGCCCACGGGCTCGACCCCGGCGAGGTCGCCGCGCTCGTCGCCGGCGAGGGGGCGCTCGGCCAGCTGGTCGCCGGGGAGCTCGACGTCGACCGGATGGACTACCTCGTCCGGGACGCCCACCACACCGGCGTCCCCTACGGCACCATCGACCACTCGCGGCTACTGGCGGCGTTGCGGTTGCGCGGCGAGGACCTCGTCCTCGCCGAGGGCAACGTCCACGCCGCCGAGAGCACGCTTGTCGCCCGCACGCTGATGAACGCGACGGTGTATCGCCACCACGTCTCGCGCATCGCGGGCGCGATGCTCGAACGCGCGGGCGAGCGCCTGCTCGACTCGACCGACCTCCGGACCGAGGCGTTCGCCCGGATGACCGACGACCGACTGCTGGGGGCGCTCCGGGACTGTCCGGCGACCGAAGACGCCGCCCGCCGGCTCGAAGAGCGGGACCTCTACAAGCGGGCGGTGTGGGCAGAACTCGACGACGTTCCCGAGTCGGTTGTCACCGCCGACCACGAGACCGTCCGGGCGTTCGAGCGCGAGATCGCCTCGACCGCCGGAGTCGATCCCGAGTCGGTGCTGGTCGACACCCCCGGCGAGCCCGGGGTGCCCGAGTCGTCCACCCGGGTGGTCGTCGACGGCGAGATCCGTCGGCTGAGCGAGGAGTCGCCGCTGGTCGAGGGACTGCGGGCCGCGGGCCGGGCCCAGTGGCGGTTCGGCGTCTACGCGCCCGCCGAGTCGGTCCCCGAGGTCGGCGCGGCGGCCGAGCGCGCGCTCGGGATCGAGACCTGAATCCGGCGGCCGGCCGCCACGGGCAGAGGCGTTTTGGTCCGCGCGCCCGTGTGTGTGTCCGTGGGGGTTCCGGAGGAGGTGGGCCGCGTCGCCGTCGAGACGTGGCGCGAGGCTCGCGACCGGCACGTCACGTTCATGGCGGGGAGCATCGCGTACCACGCGTTCGTCTCGTTGCTCCCGCTGTTGCTGTTCTTGCTGTTCGCGCTCTCGACGGTCGGTAACGCGGCGCTCACGCGCCGGCTCACGTCGATCGCGGGGACGTTTCTCACGCCGTACGCCCGGCGACTGCTGTTCGACTCGCTCGACGCCGGGTCGGCGCTGGCCGGCATCTCGGTTCTCGGTGCGCTCACCCTCCTGTGGGGGATGTCGAAGATCTTCCGCGGGCTCGACGTGGCGTTCTCTCAGATCTACGGGATCCGCGAGCGCAAGTCGCTACTCGAGCAGTTCGAGAACGCCGCCGTCGTCTTCCTCGCGCTCGGGTTCGCGGTCGGGCTCCTGGCTCTCGCCGGCGCGATCGGCTCGCTGACGCCCGATCTGCCCTACCGGACGGTTCTCAATCCGCTACTGCTGGTGGTCGGGCTCTCGGTCGCGTTCTTCCCGATCTACTACGTGTTCCCGGACGTGCCCGTCACCGCCCGCGAAGTCCTCCCGGGCGTGGTGCTGGCGGCGATCGGATGGGCGACCCTGGAGGGGATCTTTCACGCGTACGTGACGGTCGCCGGCCGGTACGAGGCGGCCTACGGGACCCTCGGGAGCGTCTTTCTGGTGCTCGTCTGGCTCTACTTCGGCGGGGTGATCCTCCTGTTCGGCGCGGTGCTCAACGCGGTGTTGGCGGGCCGGACGCGCGACGAGCACGCGCTCGGGATCACCGACGAAGCGAGCGCCGCGGGACCGATCGAAGAGCGCGGCCCCGACGCCGGCGTCCGGTCGACCGACGGCACCGACGACCGGCCGCGCGTCGTCGCCCGCGACGGCCGGGGAGCCGACCTCGAACCGACCGTCGAAGCCGAGGACGCCGACCTCGGCGCGGAGGTCGCGCGACTCGCGGCCGAAAACGAGCGCCTCAAGCGGCGCAACGAGGCACTCACTCGGCATCTGGAGCGCCAGCGCGACTCGGAGTCGGTGTGGGAACGGGCCAGACGACGACTGTTCGGCGAGTAGCGCGGCCCCACAACATATACGGCTATGTCTCGACTATCGCACATATGCCGACGTGGGAGTACCGGACGCTCCGACCGCCTCGCTCGAAGACGATGGACGAGGCGGTCGATCCGGAAGCCGAACTGAACGAACTGGGCGCCGAGGGATGGGAACTCGTCGAGACGGTCGACTACATCGGGGGCGGAACCAAGTACCTGATCCTCAAACGGCCGGCGTCGGGAAGCGAGGACGCGCATGCGTGAGGGCGACGGCGACGACCACCCCCTGACCGGAGACGACGTCGAGACGGGCGACACCGTCCGCGCCCGCGCCGACGAGAGCAGTCTCAAACTCCGACTGTTGCTCCAGACGAACCGCCTCGTGGTGACCGCGGGGCTGGCCGGCGTCGTCTTCGTCGCGTTCGCCGGCGCGGGCGCGGTCCTCACCGCCTCGTTTCGAACCGTCGCCGCGAACACCAGCGTCCTCGATTACCTGTTCTCGTCGATGCTCGGGGCGCTCATCACCGGCGTGACGCTCGTCGTGACGATCAATCAACTGGTGCTCTCTCAGGAGACCGGCCCGCTCGGCGACCAGCACCAGCGGATGAGCAACGCGATGGACGTCCGCAAGTACGTCGCGGACCTGATCGGCGGGACGCCGCCGGCGGACCCGTCGTCGTTTCTCGCCGCGCTGGTCCGCCAGAGTCGGGACCGCGCCGAGGCGTTCCGGGACGCGGTCGCCGACGCCACCTCCGAGGACCTCCGCGAGGAGACCGCGGTGCTCACCGGCGACGTCATCGAGAACGCCGCGGTCGTCGACGCCCGCCTCGACGGCGCGCAGTTCGGCACGTTCGACGTACTGTCGGCGGCGCTCAGCTTCAACTACTCGTGGAAGGTGTTTCACGCCGAGCGGATCGACGAGGAGTACGATCTCACCGACGACCAGCGGGCGGTGCTGGACGAGCTTCGGACCGCGCTGGTGATGTTCGCGCCGGCCCGCGAGCACGTCAAGACGCTGTACTTCCAGTGGGCGCTCGTGGACCTCTCGCGGCTGATCATGTACACCGCCATCCCCGCCATCGTCGTCGCGGGGGTCGGGATCACGTTCGTCGGCCCCGACTCGTTCCCCGGCGCGACGCTCGGGGTCAGCAACCTCCTCTGGGCCGTTTCGGTGGGGTTCACCGCGACGGTCGTCCCGTTCTTGTTACTCGTCTCGTACATCCTGCGCATCGCCACGGTGGCAAAGCGCACCCTCGCTATCGGCCCGCTGATCCTCCGAGAATCCGAGCGCTGACCGTCGATCGCGGGCTCTCGCCCGACGGGCCTCCTCGCGAGGGACCAACTCGCTACGCGTTCCGGACCGTCTTGAGCACGTCCGGCGCGTCTTCGAGCGCCTCGTCGAGCTTCTCGGCGTCGGGGCCCCCGCCCTGCGCGAAGTCCGCGGGACCGCCGCCGCCCCCGCCGACCTTGGCGGCGAGTTCGCCGACGACCTCGCCGGCGTTGACGCCGACGCCGTCGGGGACCGCGACCACGAACGTCGCGCCGTCGGCGCCGCTGGCGATGACCGCGATCTTCCCCTCGTCTGCGAGCGCGTTCGCGGTCGCCCGGAGCTCGTCCATGTCGGCGTCGATGCGCTGGACCACCGCGGTCGCGTCGCCGACGTCGACCTCCTCGCCGCCGCCCGAACCGCTCGCGCGGGCGGCCGCGAGCTCCTCTTTGAGGTCCTCGATCTGCTTGCCCCGCGCCTTCCACTCCTCGAAGAACCGCTCGGCGGTCTCGGGGACCTCCTCGGGGGTCACGTCGAGGATCTCGGCGGCGTCGGCGAGCGCGGCGTCGGTGCGCTGGGTCGCCTCGACGGCGGCCTCGCCGGCCGCGAACGTGAGGCGCTCGACGCCGTCCTGAACGCGCTCGGTGTTCAGGATCTTGATCGTCCCCACGTCGCCGGTGCGCTGGACGTGGGTCCCGCCACAGGCCTGAACGTCCTCGGCGACGTGGATGAGCCGGATGTTCATCCCCGCCGGGATGCCGCCCTGATAGAGGTCGAAGCCGTACTCCTCTTCGGCCTCGTGGCGGTTTGGCCACTCCTGCTGGACCGAGGTGTTCTCCATCACCAGCTCGTTGGCGACCCGTTCGATCTCCTCGCGGGTCTCGCGGTCGATGCGCTCGTAGTGGCGCACGTCGATGCGCGAGCTGTCGACGCCCTTCTGGGCGCCGGCCTGCCGGACGTGCTCGCCAAGCACCTCGCGGGCGGCGTGGACCACGATGTGGGTCGCGGTGTGGTGGCGCATCAGCCGGCGGCGGCGCTCGGCGTCGATCTGCCCGCGGACGATGTCGCCCTTCGAGACCGCCTCGTCGGTCCGGTGGAGGACGACCCCGTCCTCGATCTGGACGTCGGTGACCTGCACGCTGGCGTCGTCGGTCGAGAGGGTCCCGCGGTCGGCGGGCTGGCCGCCGCCCTCGGGGTAGAACATCGTCTGGTCGAGCACCACGTCGAAGCCGTCCTCGCGATCGAACACGTCGAGGACGACCGCCTCGAAGTTGGTGCCGTACTGGTCCTCGTAGTACTGGCGTTCGGTCTTGGGGAGTTCGGCCAGCGTGTCGTCGTCTCCCTCCTCCTCGTCGAACGCCTGCTCGCCGTCGTGGCGCGAGGCGACGAGGCTGTAGAAGTCGTCGGGCACCGAGACCTCGGTGCCGAACTCGGCCGCGATCTCCTCGACCATGTCGGGCTGGATGCCGTGCGAATCGTACAGCTCGACCAGCTCGTCGGTCGGGATCGGCTCGCCCTCCTCGGCGTAGCGCTTGGCGAGGCGCTCGACCCGGCGCCCGCCCTGTTCGAGGGTCTCGCGGTACTTCTCGACCTCGGTCCGGACGATGTCCCGGACCGTGTCGCGGTTCTGGTAGCCCAGCCGGTCGGCCTGCATGTCGACGAGCTCGTCGAGGGGCGCGTCGACGCCGACGTTGTCACAGAGCCGCTTGGTCCGCCGGAGCACCATCCGGACGAGATACCCCGTCCCGACGTTGCTCGGGACGATGCCGTCCCCGAGCATGTACGCTAGCGTCCGGCAGTGGTCGGCGACGGCGTAGATGTCTTCGAGGGGTTCGAGTAGCGCCTCGAGTTCGCTCGTGGCGACGCCGAGCTGGTCGGCGATGTTGTCCCGGGCGGCCTCCATGTCCTCGGCCTCGTCGATGTCCATGTGGCCCGCGAGCTTCGAGGCGCGGTGGACCAGCTCGGCCTCCGCCTCGGAGTGGTCGATGCCCGCGTTCTCCTTGAGGAACGAGATCATCTCGGGGTAGACCGCCTCGTACACCGTCGGCGTGCCCTGCGAGACCCACGTCCACCGCTCCAGCCCGTAGCCGGTGTCGACGATGTACGTGTCCATCTTCGAGTAGCGGTTGCCGTCTTTCATCTCGTAGTCGCCGTCGGCGTCCTGCTCCATCGACATGAAGACGAGGGTGGCGAGTTCGGCGCCCCGGTAGATGACCTCGATCGCGGGGCCGGCGTTGCCCCCGCCGACCCACGGGTCCTCGATGTAGGTGATCTCGTCGAGGTTCGCGCCCATCGACTCGAAGAACTCGTCGCAGTACTCGACGGTCTCGTCCTTCCAGTACACCTCGCCCTGATAGGCGTACTTGTCGGGGTCTTCGAGGTCCTCGCGGGCGTTGAACGCGTGGTGGGCCATCATCTCGAACGCCATCGTGTGGCGACCGGTCTTGCCCACGTTGTCGATGTCCTGCATCCGGATGCAGGGCTGGCTGATCGTCAGCGGGTTGGCCGGCGGCGGCGTCTCGCCCGACGTGACCAGCGGCTGGAAGTCGTAGATCGACGCTTGGGTGAGCAACACGTCGTCGCGCCATCGGTTGGCCGCGACCGGGTAGGGGTCGATGCGCTCGTGGTCGTGGTCCTCGAAGAACGAGAGGAACGCCTCGCGCATCTCCTCGAGGCTGTGCTCGTCGTCGAATCCCGGGTTGTCGATGAAGCCGTACTCCTCGCACGGGGGCTCCCCGCAGGTGGTGCGGTCGGCGTCGCGCGTCCAGAAGTGGGCGCCACACTCCGAACACTCCTTTCGAACGAAGCCCTCGTCCTCGAAATACTCGAGGCGATACTCCGCTTCGAGTTCGCTCATTATTGTGCGTATTTCGCCAACGAACGGGTAAAACAGTTCCGCAAGCCCACCGGCGCGCGTCGGCGAGCGGACGCCTCGCCGACGCGTCCTCACACGGTCGCGCACCCGGCCCGCACCCAGTCGGCCGGAGAGCCGACCGATCAGTCGTCGGCGGCCGGGCGCGGTCCCGCCTCGCCGGTCCGCGTTCGAACCGGCTCGGCCCCGCAGTCGACGCAGGCGTAGTTGCCCTCGACCGTCTCGACGACGGGCGCGTTACACTCGATACACTTCAGGCGCGCGTCCCGTACTTGTCTCGGATAGCGTCCCATGATGTCCGCTCCCCGATACGCCGGACCCCGGCATAAGCGGGCCGGCCGTTCGGGATCGTTCGGCTCCGAAACGCGCGATTTCCGCGTCGGGCGCGACCCCCCGTCGCGATCTCGCGCCGAAAACGCGCGATTGGGCGTCGGTCAGTCCCGGGCTACTCGTCTTCGAGCGACAGCGACGCCAACAGCGCCTCCAACTGGACGCGCTCGTTGGCGCCCTCGGTGATGCGGTAGTCGACCTCGCCCACCCGGTCCATGAGTCGGACGGCGGCCTCGTCGTCGAGGTCGAACTCCCACACCGATCGGTGGAGCTGGTCGATGATGTCCCCGCCCGCCATCCCCTTGTTCGACAGCAGGTCGTCGAGGATCGAGCGGGCCTTCGCGAAGTCGCCGTCGAGCGCTCGCCGGACCATCTCCTCGATCTCCTCGGGGCGGGCGGTGCTGGTGATCGAAAACACCGCGTCCTCGTCGACGGTCTCGCCCATCACGGCGGCGGCCTGCAACGCGTTGATCGCCTTGCGCATGTCGCCGTCGGCGGCGTAGACCAGCGCGTCGACGCCCTCCTCGGTCGTCTCGATCCCCTCGGCCTCGGCCACGATCCGGACCTGCTCGGCGATCGCCGCCTCGTCCAGCGGCCCGAACCGGAACGTCGCACACCGCGACTGGATCGGGTCGATGATCTTACTGGAGTAGTTACACGACAGGATGAATCGGGTGTTCGAGGAGAACTGCTCCATCGTCCGCCGGAGCGCCGACTGGGCGTCGGACGTGAGGGAGTCGGCCTCGTCGAGGAAGATGATGCGGTAGTCGTAGCCGCCGAACGACGACCGCGCGAAGTTCTTGATCCGGTCTCGGACCACGTCGATGCCCCGCTGGTCGGAGGCGTTGAGTTCGAGGAAGTTCTGCTCCCAGTCGTCGCCGTACAGCTCCTTGGCGATCGCGGTCGCCGACGTGGTCTTCCCGACGCCGGCCGGCCCGGAGAACAGGAGGTTCGGCAGGTCGTTGCGCTCGATGTAGCTCCGGAGGCGCGCGGTGATGTCCTCGTGGCCCGCCACCTCGTCGAGCGTCTGGGGTCGGTACTTCTCGATCCAGATCTCCTGGCGACCCGGCCTCTGCTCGCCGTCGCCCTCGCTCTCGGCCTCGCTCATGTGTGTCCCGAGGGGCTTGCCGGTCTTAAAGCCCGCGAGGTGCCCCGCACGCGGCCCCGACGGCGGCTCGGGGCCGTCGGGCGCCGAAACGACCGTTACGCCCCGGGGCGGGACGGGCCGGCGCGGCGTAAGTCGTGCTTAACCGTGTGGCTCGTTCACAACGGGGAAATTACTATTTACCTGACGGGTGAGTGCTCCGACATGGAACGACGGTTCGCGCTCGCGATCGCGCTCGCGGTGGTGGTGACGCTGGCGGCCGTGCCCGCGCCGGTCGCGGCCGAGGAGACGCGGTCGGGGGGCACCGTCGTCGTCGACGCCGACGAGACGGTCGACGAGGATCTGACGGCGTTCGCCGGCACGGTCGTGGTCCGGGGGACGGTCGACGGCGACCTCACGGCGTTCGCGGGCAACGTGTTCGTCGACGGCACCGTGACCGGCGATCTGGAGGCGTTCGCCGGCAACGTCCGGATCAACGGCACCGTCGAGGGCGACGCCAGCGCGGCCGGCGGCAACGTCTTTCTCGCCCAGAGCGGCCGGGTCGGGGGCCAGCTCGACGCCGGGGCGGGCAACGTCGTGCTCGAAGGCGAGGTCGGCTCGGACGCCCGACTCGGCGGCGGGACCGTGACCGTCCGGCCGAGCGCGGCGATCGGCGGCGACCTAGAGTACAGCGGCCAGCTCGATCTCGCCGACGGCGCGACCGTCGACGGGCAGGTCCGCCAGACCGACGACCTCGACGTCGGCATCACCGGTCCGAGCTTCCCCGGCTGGCTCGGCTGGGCGTACGGCCTGCTGGTCAACCTCCTGCTCGGGGCGGTGTTGCTGTTGGTGTTCCCGCGGTTCTCGGGCGCGGTCGCCGGCCGGGCGATCGAGCGCCCGCTCCGGTCGGCCGGGGTCGGGCTCGCGCTGTTCGTCGGGGTGCCGGTCTTGCTGGTGGTGTTCGCGATCACGCTGGTCGGGATCCCGCTGTCGCTGTTCGGCGCGGTCGTCTACGGCCTCGCGATCTGGACCGGGCTGGTGTACGGCTCGTTCTCGATCGGGACGTGGCTACTCGCGATCGCCGACGTCGACAACCGATGGCTCGCGCTCGCGGTCGGGGTGCTCGTCGTCTCGATCGCGGACTTCGTGCCGGTCGTCAGCGGGCTGGTGCAGTTCGTCGTCGTCCTGCTCGGACTCGGGGCGCTCGCGCTCGCGATCTGGGACCGGTACCAGAACCGGAACCGGCCGGCCGGTCGCGGCTCGGCCGTCGGGACGGGCGCCTCGTAGTCCGACGCCCTCCCGCGAGCGCGTAGCCCGACACGCTTACCACCCGCCGCGAGCAATCCTGTGGCATGCACGTCACCGTCGAGGTCGTCGGCGAGGACAGCCACGACCTCGAAGTTCAGGACGCGACCTACGCCGACCTGCTCGACGCGGTGGGCCTGAGCCCCCACGAGGTGTCGGTGATGGTCGACGGCCGCCCGGTGCCCGAAGACCAGCCGGTCGAGACCGACCACGTCAGAGTCCTGCGACTCATCAAGGGCGGGAGCGCCGGCGCCGACGCCGACGGAGTCGGGACCGTCGACGCCGAGGCTGACGGCTCGGCCCCCGACGGCGCCCCGAACCGGACCGACCTCGACGCGCGCGAAGGCCCGGACGGACTCTCGGCGTTCGGGGTCTCGGCCCTCGACTTCGAACTCCCGAACGCCGGGGTCGGCCCCGACCCGCTCGCGCTCTCGACGCTGGCGGCCGACCCGACCAACGGCGTCGGCCGGCCGATCCCCCGGCGCCCGACGACGCCGCACAACGACGCCGTCGTCCTGTTCTT
Source organism: Halorussus marinus (assembly GCF_004521895.1). Lineage (NCBI taxonomy): Archaea > Methanobacteriati > Methanobacteriota > Halobacteria > Halobacteriales > Haladaptataceae > Halorussus > Halorussus marinus. The sequence goes on along the minus strand of NZ_SBIR01000006.1, from coordinate 143,425 downwards.
CCAGCGGGACTACCACAGCCGAACGTGTCGCGAACAGCTCCGGGCGGTCGCGGACCGCTACGGCGAGTTCCGGGCTCGTCGGGCCGCGGCGGTGGCGGTGGTCCCCGAGCCGAAAGCCCGCGCCGAGGCGTGGCAACGCCGGCTCCACCTCCCGTTCGCGCTCGTCGCCGACGCCGACAAGCGGGTGGCCGAGCAGTACGGCCAGCCGACCCGGTTCGGCCGGCTCGGCGGGCTCCACGATCTCCTCGGTCGGCTCCCGCAGGTCGTGATTCTGGACACGCGCGCCGACCCGGAGCTGTACGCGATCCACCGGGGTGACGGGCCGAGCGACCGTCCCGCCGTCGAGGACGTGCTGGCGATGGTCGACCGCCTGCTCGCCGACGCCGAATGAGCGTCGCGGTCCGGGCGGCGACGCCCGACGACGGACTCGGGGTGCGTCGGGTCCTCGACGCCGCGATGCTCGACGTTCGGGCGGATCTCCCCGAGCGGATCGAGGCGGGCGACGTACTGGTCGCGGTCGGGTCGGGCCCCGACCCCGGCGACTCGTCGGCCGACTCGCGAGACGCCGACGGCCCCGTGGTCGGGGCGCTGGTCGCGGTTCCGATCGAGTGGGGCGCGCGCATCGACGCGGTCGCGGTCCGGCGTGCTCGTCGGGCGCGGGGCGTCGGCACCGCGCTCGTTCGGGCGGCGGCCGCGGACCGCTCGCGGCTCGTCGCGGCGTTCGATCCCGACGTGCGCCCCTTCTACGAGTCGCTCGGATTCGACATCTTGCCCGCCGGAGACGGGCGGCTCCGGGGAGTGTGGCCGCCCGACTGCGGGAGCCATCCCAAACGTTAACGTTCGGCGAGGAGAGTTCGACCCATGAGCGGTCCGACCGTCTGTCTCGGGTTCGACTTCGACGCGGTCTCGATCTGGATCCACGCCTACGACGCGGCCGACAGCCCGACCACGCTCTCGCGGGGCGAGTACGGCGCGGAGGTCGCGGTCCCTCGACTCCTCGACTGTCTCGACCGGCTCGGGGTCCCGGCGACGTTCTTTACCCCCGGCCACACGGTCGACAGCTTCCCCGAGCGCGTCAAAGAGGTCCACGAGCGCGGCCACGACGTCCAGCACCACGGCTGGAGCCACAGGCACCCCGGCTCGTTCGAGAGCCGGGCGGCCGAGCGCGCCGACGTCGTCCGGGGCATCGAGAGCATCGAGGACGCGATCGGCGAGACCCCGACCGGCTACCGCTCGCCCGCGTGGGACTTCTCGGCCCACACTCTCGACGTGCTCCGGGAACTGGGCTTCGAGTGGGATTCGAGCCAGATGGGCCACGACTTCCGGCCGTACTACCTCCGGACGGGCCGGGAGGCCCCGACCGACGGCGCGTACGATCCCGGCATCGAGACCGAGATCCTCGAACTCCCGGTGTCGTGGCACCGCGACGACTGGCCCGCCCTCCAGTACGTCCCCGACGCCTCCGGGCGGACGGCGCCCGACGAGCCCGGCGTGTTCGATGCGTGGCGCGAGCAGTTCGAGTGGATGTGCGAGCGCGTCGACGACGGGGTGTTCTCGCTCACGTTCCACCCGCAGGTCGTCGGCCAGCCTCCGCGGCTCCGATACCTCGAATCGCTGGTCGCCGAACTACGAGCGACGCCGAGCGTCGAGTTCGAGACGTTCGATCGAGTCGCGGCGCGGTTCTGAGGGCGTCGACTGTCCGCGAACGCGCGGGCCGACCGTGAGGACGGGGGCGACCACACCGCAGTCTGGCGATTCGGCGCCGCCACCCGAACGCTTTTGGCTCTCTCTGGCGTCCACCGACCATGAGTTCTGCCGACCCCGGCGGCCTGCAGGTACTGCCCGAGGAGCTCGAATCACGCGAGGCGTGGCTCGAGCCGTTCGACTGGTACCGAACGATGCGCGAGGACGCGCCGGTCCGGTACGACTCCGACCGTCGCACTTGGGACGTCTTTCGGTACGAGGACGTCAAGCGGATCCTCGACGACGACGAGACGTTCTCGGTCAACCCGAGGATGGCCGACGGGTTCCGAGAGCCCGACCGCCCCGAGGAGGGGCTGATATTCGAGACGATGCTGTTTCAGGACCCGCCGCGCCACGACGAACTCCGGGGCATCGTCGACGACGCGTTCGAACCGCGAGCCCTCACGGACCTCGAACCGAAGATCCGCGAGTTCGCGATCGACCTCCTCGGGGAGGCGTTCGCGGGCGAGGACGGGACGACGGAGCTGGTCGACGCGTTCGCGTACCCGCTCCCGGTCACCGTCATCGCCGAACTCCTCGGGGTGCCGGCCGAGGACCGCGATCGGTTCAAGCGTTGGTCGGACACCCTCGTCGAGGCCACGAGCGCCGACGAGGACACCGAGGAGTACAACGAGCGCCAGCGGGCCGCCCAGATGGAGATGGCGAGCTACTTCTTCGAGATGATCGAGGACCGCCGCGAGTCGCCGCGCGACGACCTCATGACACAAATCGTCACCCGAGAGCTCGACGACGGCTCCCGGCTCTCCGAGCAGGAGGCGCTCGGGACGTGTATCCTGTTGCTCGTCGCCGGCAACATCACCACGACGAACCTCATCACGAACGCTGTCCGGTGTTTCAGCGATCACGACCTGTTCGAGGAACTCCGCGGCGAGGCGAGCGTCCAGACCGCGATCGAGGAGGTGTTGCGGTACCGATCGCCGGTGCAGGCGATGAGCCGGGTCGCGACCGAGGACGCGACGATCCAGGGCTCGACCATCGAGGCGGGCGATCGCCTCATCGTGTGGCTCGGGTCGGCGAACCGCGACGAACGCCAGTTCGACGACGCCGACGCGTTCGTCCCGGACCGGACGCCGAACCAGCACCTCGGCTTCGGCCACGGGACCCACTACTGTCTGGGCGCGCCGCTCGCCCGCCTCGAGGCGAAGGTCGCGATCGAAGAACTCCTCGACCGCACGTCGACCGTCGGGGTCGCCGACACCGAACTCCAGCCGACCCGGAGCTCGCTGGTCTACGGCGTCGAGTCGCTCCCGGTCACGTACGAGACCTCCGAGTGAGTCCGTGATCGGCACCTTTCGAGATCCCGGCCGGGCCGGGTCGCCCTACACCAGCGGTTCGACCAGTTCCCGGCCGGCCTCCAGCAGGGCGTCGACCCGGGCCTCGCTTGTGGCCTCGGCGTACACCCGCATCTTGGGCTCGGTGCCGCTCGGCCGGACGAGTAGCCACGAGCCGTCTTCGAGCAGGATCTTGAAGCCGTCGGTGGCGTTGACGTCGTCGACGCGCTCGCCCGCGACCTCCTCGGGGAGGGCGGCTTCGAGATCGACGAGCACGTCGGCCTTCCGGTCGTCCGGGCAGTCGACGCTCACCTTGTGCTGGTGGACCTCGCCGAACTGATCGAGCAGGGCGTCGACCCGGTCGTCGTACGAGCGCTCGGACTCGACCTGCGCGGCGAGCACCGCCATCAACACGCCGTCTTTCTCGCGGTTGTGGCCCCGGATCGAGAACCCGCCCGACTCCTCGCCGCCGATCAGCGCGTCGTGGTCGCCCATCGCCTCGGCGACCCACTTGTAGCCGACCGCGGTCTCGATCACGTCCTCGCCGTGGGCCTCGGCGATCCGGTCGATCAGGAAGGTGGTCGATACCGTCCGGACGGCCGGCCCCGAGTCACCGTCGGACTCGCTTCGCTCGCCCGACGAGCTTTCGCTCGCGGAAGCGTCTTCGAGCAGGTAGTCGTACGTCGCCGCGAAAAAGAGGTTCTCGTCCAGAAACCCCCGCTCGGGGGTCACGAGCGCGATGCGGTCGGCGTCGCCGTCGTTGGCGATGCCCAGATCGGCGTCGCCTTCCTCGACGGCCTCGACGAGCCCCCGGAGGTTCTCCGCGCTTGGCTCGGGGTTGGTGCCGCCGAACTCGGGGTCCCGGTCGCACCGCAGGCGCTCGACGTCGGCGCCGGCGCGTTCGAGGAGTTCGTCGGTGTAGCCTCGCCCCGAGCCGTGCATCGCGTCGTAGACTACGGTGAGCCCGTCGAGGTCGGGGTCGACGAGGTCGAAGACGTGTTCGGCGTACGGTTCGAGGAAGTCGACCTCCTCGACCGAGCCGTGGTCGGCCTCCTCGAGCGCGCGGGGCTCGCCGATCCGGGCCATGATCTCGTCGGTGACCTCGGGGAGGGCGGGCGCCGCGTCGTGGGGGAAGAACTTCACGCCGTTGTAGTTCGGGGGGTTGTGGCTCGCCGAGACCACCAGCGCGCCCGCCAGATCCCGGTCGGCGATCGCCCAGACCGCAAGCGGCGTCGGGCAGTCGCGCTCGGGCACCAGCGCGTCGAAGCCGTTGGCCGCCAGCACCCGACACAGCTCCTCGGCGAACCCTCGGGAGGTCTCGCGGGCGTCGTAGCCGACCGCGACCGTCCCGCCCTCCCGGTCCTCGACCTCCCGGAGGTAGTCGGCGACCGCCTGCCCGACCATCCGGACGCGGGGCGCGGTGAACTCGTCCAGCGTGGCTCGCCAGCCGTCGGTTCCGAACGAAATCGGCGTCTCCATACCCCGACTCTCTGTGCGCGCGCCGAAAAAACCACCGCGAGGGTCGATCGCACACCGTCCGGCCGGGGGTCCCCGCCCCGCCGAAACGTCTCACGGACCGTACAAAAACCGAGTTCCGGAAAGCGCTTTACCGATCGCTCCCGTAATTCCGACCAGTATGACCGCCACGCCGACCGTCGTCGCGCTCGCCGGAAGCATGCGCGACGGCAGTTACACCCGCGTCGCCCTCCGTCACGCGCTCGCGGTCGCCGCCGACCGAGGGGCCGAGACCGAACTCCTCGACGTCCGGGAGTACGACCTGCCGGTGTTCGATCCCGACGCCGACGAACCGTCCGCGGCGACCGACCTCAAGCGCGCCATCCGAGGCGCCGACACGGTCCTGTGGGGGAGCCCGGTGTACCACGGCTCGTACTCGGCGGCGTTCAGGAACGTCCACGACTACTGCGGGTGGGACGAGTACGAGGACACCACCGTCGGCCTGCTGGTGGCGGCCGGCGGGGGCTCGTTCGGGAGCACGCTCGATCACATGCGGGTGACCGCCCGCGGCGTCCACGCGTGGGTCTTGCCCCATCAGGTCGGGATCCGGAACGCCGGCGACAAGATTCGGGACGGCGAGATCGTCGACGAGGACATCGCCGACCGGGTCCGGACGCTCGGCGAGCAGGCGGTCGAGTACGCCTTCATCGACCCCGTCGTGACCGCCGAACAGGCCGACGCCGAGGGCGCGGCCGGCGACGACTGACGGGCCCCGCTCACTCGCTCGGCCCCTCGATCAGCCGTTCTTTTCGGGGTCGCGAGAGCTGTTTGATCTCGTACTCGCGGGACATCGCCGCCGACTTCGTCTCGAACGCCTCGGTGTGGACGAGTTCGACGGGCGTGCGCCCGCGGGTGTACTTCGCGCCCTCGCCCCGGTCGTGTTCGCGGACCCGACGCTCGACGTCGGTGGTGTAGCCAGTATAGAAACTTCCGTCGTCGCACTCGATAACGTAGACCCAGTGGACCGTCACGCCCGACAGGCTTCGCGTGGTGGTTCTTTTGCCCTTCGGTTCCCGCCCGATTTGATGGGCTATACTCGAGCCTCTCTGGCGCGTTCGCGCGCGACCTCCGCGATTCCGGCGTTCGCCGAGCAGTCGGGGCAGGCTCTGACCTGACCGTCGGCGTCGGCGAACACACGAACGAATCGTTCGGAGACGTGCGCACTGCAGTGGTCACACTTAGGCATGTTCACAGCTGACAGGGTAACTGCCAGCGTTCGATCGTTTGTCCCCCATCGTAAAAAGTGCTTCCCAATATCTGTCCCAAATTTCTTGAACCACAAGAATATTTTCCGTATACTCGGAGTCGCCCTACCTGTCGACGGCGCGAGCGATCAGACCGGCCTGCGCGCCGGCGACGAACCCCGCGTCGACGTTCACGGTCGACAGGACGGTGCAGGACTGCAACATCCCCGAGAGCGCGGCCTCCCCCTCGCCGCCGTGGCCGTAGCCCGTCGAGACCGGCAGGCCGATCACCGGGGTGTCGACCAGCCCGGCGACCACGGTCGGGAGCGCGCCCTCGCGGCCCGCCGCGACCACGAGCGCGTCGGTCGCCCGGAGGGCTTCGAGCTGGTCGACGATCCGAGTGAGCGCCGCCACGCCCACGTCGTCGATCCGATCGACGGTCGCGCCCATCTCGGCGGCGATCGCCGCCGCCTCGCCCGCCGGTACCGCGTCGCTCGTCCCCGCGGTGACGACCCCAACCGTCGCGTCCAGCGACGGCGGCTCGAAGGTCGGGCCGTGGGCGACCACCACGCCCGATCGGTCGCGGACCGTCACGTCGGCGTCGGGGTGGGCCTCGCCGAGTCGGTCGCGGATCGCCCGTCGCTGGTCGGGGTCGGTCCGAGTCACGATCGCTCGCCCGGCGGTTTCGACCGCCGTCGCGGCCAGTGACGCCGCCTCGGCGGGGGTCTTGCCGTCGCCCAAGATGGCCTCGGGCACGCCGCGGCGGCGCTCGCGGGCCGCGTCGAAGCGCCCGGCTTCGTCGGTCGCGTAGCCGGCGAGTCGGGCCTCGGCGTCCGCCGGGCTGACCTCGCCGGCCGCCACCGCCTCCAGGAGTTCGCGCATACCCCACGCTGGGGGCTCCACGTACTCTTACCCTGCGACTTCGCGGTCGGCGCAAAACAACCGTATACTATTTATAAGTTTTGGCTATCGCCGGAGATATCCGCGAACCGAGCCACTTGGCGGCGTTCATGCGAATATTTGGGAAGCTTTATTACTGGCGGGCGGAAAACCAAGGTCGTATGGCAGACCTCATCGTCAAAGCCGCTGTCAAGGACGCACTGGACGACAAGAACGTGGCGTCGGACTTCTACGACGCGCTCGACGAGCGCGTCGAGGAACTCCTCGACGAGTCGGCCCGTCGCGCCGAGGCGAACGACCGAAAGACCGTCCAGCCGCGCGACCTGTAACTCGGGCGATTCCGTTCCCTTTTATCGAACGCCCGACTTCTGAGCCGCCGGCTTCTCGTCTCGAACGCGACTGCCGACCGAAACCACGGCTCAGAAGCGTCTGACGTCGACGCCGTCCTCGCGACCGACGTGGACCTCGTCGGCCATCCCCACGAACAGGCCGTGTTCGACCGCGCCGGGGATCGCCGCGAGGTCGGCCGCGAGCTCCGCCGGCCGCGCCACGCCGCCGAACTCGCAGTCGAGCACGAGGTTGCCGTTGTCGGTCACGACCGGCCCGTCCTTGCGCTCGGCGCGCCGGAGCGCGGGCGCACCCCCGAGCGCCCGCACCGCCGCGGTCGCGGTCGTGCGAGCGTCCGGGAGCACTTCGAGCGGGATCGGGTGATCGAGTCGATCGGCGGCCTTGCTCGGGTCCGCGACCACCACCAGACGGTCGGCCGCCGCGTCGACGATCTTCTCGCGAGCGTGGGCGGCGCCCCCGCCCTTCACGAGGTGGGGCCCCGAGAACTGGTCGGCGCCGTCGATCGCGAGGTCCACGCCGTCGACCGCGTCGAGCGACGCCAGCGGGATCCCGACCTCCCGGGCCAGTTCGCGCGACTGGAACGACGTCGGGACTCCCCGCACGTCGAGTCCGCTGTCGACCGCTCGCCCGATCGCCCGGATCGCGTGGGCCGCGGTCGAGCCGGTTCCGAGCCCGACCACCATCCCGTCTTCGACCGCCTCGGCGGCGCTCTCGCCCGCCGCGCGCTTCTCCTCGTCGCTACCGCCGGTCGCCTTCATGGCGCCACCTCCGGTTTCCGCCCCCAAAAGTGTGGCCGACCTCGCAACGATCCGTTTGGGCGTCCAACGGGCGCCACCGTTTTGCCAGTCGGCCCCGTACCTCGTGTGAAATGGCCGCCAGTCACTCGGACTCCGCGCCCGACGCGGGGCCCGACCGCGAGGACGCGGTGTCGCTTCGCGACGTGCGAAAGACCTACTACCTCGGCGAACCGGTCCACGCGCTCGACGGGGTGACTCTCTCGATACCCCGCGGTTCGTACACCGCGGTCATGGGACCGAGCGGATCGGGCAAGAGCACGCTCCTCAACCTTATCGGCTGTCTCGACACCGCGAGCGAGGGCGAGGTGTTCGTCAACGGCACCGAGGTCTCGGAGCTCTCCAATCGGGACCGCACGCGGGTCCGGGGCGACGAGATCGGGTTCGTGTTCCAGACGTTCAACCTCATGCCGAAGCTCACCGCGGCCGAGAACGTCGCGCTCCCGCTTGTGTTTCAGGGCGTCTCGCGGAGCGATCGGCGCGACCGCGCCGAGGCGGTGCTTGCGGAGGTCGGGCTCGGCGACCGAACCGACCACCGGCCCAACGAGCTGTCGGGCGGTCAGCGCCAGCGGGTCGCGATCGCGCGGGCGCTCGTGACCGACCCCGCCATCATCCTCGCCGACGAGCCGACCGGCAACCTCGATCAGGAGACCGGCGAGCAGATCATGGGCCTGTTCCAGCGGCTCCACGACGAGGGCCACACCGTCCTGATGGTGACCCACGAGCGGCCCATCGCCGAGCACGCCGAGCGCGTGATCCACGTCCTCGACGGCACGATCGAGCGCGTCGAGGAGATCGAATCGCCCCGCCGCGTCGAGACCGACGTCTGATGGACGCCGCCGAGAGCTTCCGGCTCAGCTGGCGGGCGATCCGGAGCCACAAGCTCCGGTCGGCGCTGACCGTCCTCGGGGTCGTGATCGGCGTGGGCGCGGTCATCACCTTCGTCACCCTCGGGGCGAGCCTGCAGGCCGACATCCTCGGGCAGGTCGGCGGCGAGCGCACCCCGAACGTCTACGTCTGGGCCGGCCCGGAGGGTCAGAACGGCGGGCCGGGCGCGGGCGCCCAGCCCGTGTTCACCGAGCGCGACCTCGACGAACTCCGGGCGCTCTCGGGCGTCTCGGCGGTCGTTCCGCGCGGGATCGTCCCGACGGCGGCGGTCTCGTCGGGCGGGGACACGGTCGCCCAGCGGCAGGTGATCGCCACCTCGCCGGCGTCGTTCGACTCGGCGTCGTTTGCCGCCGGCCGGCCCTTCCGGCAGGGCGAGCGCGAGGTCGTGTTGAACGAGCGGGCCGCCCGGCTGTTCGAGACGCAGGCGGTCGTCGGCGACGAGGTGACCCTGCGGCTCGCGTCGGGCGAGTCGGTCGGCGCCGAGGTGGTCGGACTGCTCAACGCCTCGGCGGGCGGCGGCCCCTTCGCGGGGCTGGACTCCCAGCCGCTGGTGTTCGTGCCGACCGACCCCTTCTACGGGACGACCATCGAGAGCCCCGAGACCGGCGAGACCCAGCGCGTCTATCCGACGGTGACGGTGATCGCCGAGGACTTCGGCGCGGTCGCCGGCGCCAAGACCGACGTCCGGGCGTACCTCGACGACCGCTCGGACGCCGCGGCGCTCGTGCCCGACGACTACGCCTTCTCGGTCCGGACCGATCAGGACCTCGTCGACCAGATCGAGGAGCTGTTGAGCACGCTCACCGACTTCGTGACCGGGATCGCGGTCATCTCGCTGATCGTCGGCTCGATCGGGATCGCCAACATGATGCTCGTGAGCGTGACCGAACGGACCCGCGAGATCGGGATCATGAAGGCGGTCGGCGCCCAGAAGCGCGACGTGCTCCAGCTGTTCTTGCTGGAGGCGGTGATGCTCGGCGTGTTCGGCGCGGTCGCGGGCGTTCCGGTCGGAATCCTGGGCGCGTACGCCGCCGCCGAGTACGTCGGGCTGTCGCTGGTGTTTCCCCTCGAGTGGTTCGCCATCGCGGTCGGGGTCGGCCTGCTCGTCGGCGTCGTCGCGGGGCTGTATCCGGCGTGGAACGCCGCCCGGACCGACCCCATCGACGCGCTCCGTTACGAGTGACCGGTCGACGGACCGCTACTCTTCCAATCGGTTCAACACCGCCTCGGGGTCGTAGCGAAGCGAGAGCTGTCGGGACCGGCCCCGGCCCTCGACGTTGGTGTAGGTCGCGTCGATGATGTCGAGTTGATCGAGCTTGTTGATGATCTCGGAGTAGCGGGTGTAGCCCAGATCGGTCCGGTCGTGGAAGGCGTCGTACACGTCACCGGCCTGCTCGCCGTCGTGCTCGGCGATGACCTCTAGCAGTTCGAGCTCGCTCTCGTTGAGCGCCCGGAGGCTGTGACTGAGATGGACGTACTTGGACTTCTCGTAGGCCTCCTCGACGTCGTCGACGCTGACGGTCTTGCTCGCGCGCATCTCGGCGTTCAGCCCCGCCCGCCGCAGGAGGTCGATCCCGACCCGGAGGTCGCCGCTCTCGGCGGTGAGTTTGGCCACCTCGTCGAGGACCGCCGGCGGGACGACGTCGTCGTGGAACCCCCGGTCGATGCGCGCGCCGAGGATGTCGACGATCTCCTCGGGGTCGTACACCGGAAAGTACACCTCCTCGGGCCGGAAGACGCTCTGGACCCGGCCGTCGAGCTCCTCGATCACGTCGAGGTTGAGGTCCGACGAGACCACCACGACCCCGATCTTCGCGCCCGAGTGTGCCTCGTGGGCTCGCAACAGCGAGTAGAGCGTATCCGAGGCCTCGCCCTCGTAGAAGAGATAGTTCACGTCGTCGAGCGCGACCACCAGTACCTCGTCGTCCTCGACCAGCTTCTCGGTGATCTGGCGGAACAGCTTCTTGAACGAGATGCCCGACGACGGGGGCTCGTACTCGAAGATCCCCTCGAAGATGCGGGAGAACACCGAGTAGCGCGTCGAGTCGACCTGACAGTTCACCCGCACCGTGCGGACGTCGGTCTGGGACGACAGCTCGCCGAACAGCTTCTGGACCGCCGTGGTCTTGCCCGTGCCCGGCGGCCCGCGGGAGATGACGTTCAGCGGCCGCGACCCGCGTGCGGCGGGACGGAGCGCGTACTTGAGACTCTCCATCTGGCTCTCCCGGTGAGCGAAGGTCTCGGGCACGTAGTCGATCTCGAAGACGTGTTCGTCCCGGAACACGGTCTCGTCCCACGAGAGCATTCCCTCGTCGGGGTCCTCTGCCATCACTTTCACCACGCTCTTCCAACTACTTAATCTTTCGGCGCCCGGAAATTCCGGCGCGTAGAGGCGTCCTCCCGACCGATTCGGGGGTCGGGATCGAGACTGGTGGCCGTTGCGCTCGAACGATGTAGGATGTATTATCTGTCACTAGATCTACCTTCCGGGCCGACTCGGATCTCCGCACGAGTCGGGCCCCACCCGCGGCGCCGACCCGGCCGTCGCCGTCCCGTCGGTCCAACGAACCCACGCTCGGCGCCCAGACGCGACCGGAAACGGCTCTCAGAACTTCTCCAGCAGTCGGTCGTAGAACCCGCCGTCGTCGCCGTCCGAGAGCTTCTCGACGATGAGTTCGGGCGTCGAGCGCGCGAGGTGATTTTTCACCGGCGAGCGGTTCACCACCAGTTCGCCGTCTTCGAGCCCCTCGGCCTCGATGCCGTCGACCGGCACGTCGTAGTCGGCCATCTCGCGGATCTCGGCCGCGAGGTGCGAGACGAACACGCCGGTCACGTCCTCGCCGCGGAGCGCTTCGAGGATGCCCGCGATGATCTTGGCGGACGCGCCCGGCTCGGTGATGCTCTCTAACTCGTCGACCAGCACCAGCCGGTCGGCGCTCCCGTCGGTCAGCCCCGCGAACTCCCGGAGCGTCGACTCGAACGCGCCCGCGTCGAGCGTCCCCTGGGTCTTGGCGTGGTAGTGGAGCTCCGAGACGCGCTCGATCCGGACCGACTCGGCGGGCACCGGGAGCCCCATGTGGGCCAGAATCGCCACGAGCGCGACCAGATCGAGCGTCGAGGTCTTCCCGCCGCTGTTGACCCCCGAGAGCAACGCCACGTCCGAGACCGCGTAGTCGACCGGCTCGACGGCATCGAACCCGACGTCCAAAAGCGGCGAGCGCCCGGCCTCGATGTCGAAGCCGGACTCGCCGTCGCGCTCGCCGACGAACTCCGGCATCGCACAGTCGAAGTCGGCGGCGAACCGCGCGACCGCGAGCTCGACGTCGAGTTCGAGCGCGGTCCGGACGAGCGCCGCGGCGTCCTCGCGGCGGTCGGCGAGGTCGGCCGCGAGCTCGCGCTTGCGGCGGGCCGCCCGGCGGTCTCTGGCGGCGACGAGGTCCTCGCGGAGCCGCGAGACCGTCTCCTCGTCGTGCTCGACCGGGAAGGCGGGTTCTTCGGGGAACGCCCGGCGGGCGAGTTCGGCTTCCCCGCTGTCGAGGTCAAGCGCCTCCGCGAGGTGGTCGCGGGCCGCCGCGACCGCGGCGGCGTACTCGTCGCTGAGCTCCCGGGACAGAAGCGAGTCGACGCCCGCGCCCTGTTCGACCAGCGAGAGCAGGTCCGACCCCTCGACGGTCACGTCCCGCTCCTCGATCGCGTCCCGGAGGTGGTCGTTGGCGACGCTCTCGGCGGTCGCGACCGCGGCGTCCAGATCGTCGATCGCCCGACTCAGCCGGTCGAGTTCGTCGTCGCCGACGACGGTGCCGTCGGCGTCGACCCGGTCGAGGGCGTCCTCCAGCGCGTCGAGGTCCAGCGGCGGGTCGATGCCGGCCGCCCGGTGGACCGCGGCGGCGGCCCGGAGGCTGTCGCGGTTCGCCGCGAAGAACGCGAGCGAGCGCTCGGGCACCACGTCGGCCGGCCGCTCCAGGGCGTCGGGCTCGACTCGCACGTCGCCGTCGACGCTCACGCCCGCGAACGCCTCGTCGAGCGCGACGACCGTCGAGTACCCGCGCGCGAGGTCCGCGAGGTCCCGGGCGTCTTCGACCACCTCGACGCTGAGCTCGGGGATCGCCTGCTGGGCCTCGCTGTAGCGCTCGGCGTCGGCGGTCGCCAGACACCGGTCTCGAACCACCACGTCGCGGGGCTCGGCGAGCGGTTCGACGTCGGCGAGCGCCCCCAGTACGTCCTCGTCGGGGTCGCGGTCGAGCGCCCGCTCGGCGAACGCCCTGACCTCCTCGATCCGCGAGCGCACGCCGCTCGGGTAGAGCGTTTCGAGGCGCTTCTCGCCGTAGCTCGTGACGGTGCGCTCCCGAAGCAGGCCGAGCACCGCCCGGTAGAGCTCGGTCGCTCGATCGGTCGCCAGGAAGCCGCCGGGGTCGTCGTGGCGCTCTCGGATCGCCGCCCGCGCGATACTGGCGGCCCGGCCCTCCGAGATGCCCGGCGCGCTCGCGAGCGCGGCCACGTCGCCCGATTCGAGCGCGCCCTCGGGGTCGTCGAGCTCCGCGAGCGCCGCGGCGGTCTTCGAGCCGACGCCGGATATGGCCTCCAGCTCCATCGGGGCGTAGTTCTGACCGCTGGTTTAAAAACGTTCGCGGGTCGGCGGGGCGTCGACGCCCGGGACGGGCCGCGTTCGCCGACCCCGCCGACGTGGCGTCCAACGCGCTTTTCTCTCGTCCGTCCCAAAGCTCGGAACATGGCTTCAGTCGAGGCGAAAGCGCAGGCGATCAGAGACGACCTCGCCGACCGGGAGGGCGTCGTGGTCGCGTTCTCGGGCGGCGTCGATTCGAGCGTGGTCGCGGCGCTGGCCCGCGACGCGCTGGGCGAGGACGCCGTGGCGTGTACCGCCAAGAGCGAGACCCTGCCGGCCGCCGAACTGGACGACGCCACCCGGGTCGCCGACGAGATCGGCATCCGCCACGAGATCGTCTCCTTCTCGGAGCTCGAGGACCCCGACTTCGTCGAGAACGACGGCGACCGGTGTTACCACTGCCGGACGATGCGGCTCGGCAAGATGTTCGAGACCGCCGAGCGACTCGACATCCCGGTGGTCTGTGACGGCACCAACGCCAGCGACGCCGACGGCGGCCACCGCCCGGGACTCCAGGCGGTCGAGGAGCTCGACGCCTACTCGCCGTTGCTCGCCCACGGAGTCACCAAAGACGAGGTCCGCGAGCTCGCCGACAAGTACGATCTCTCGGTCGCGGACAAGCCCTCGATGGCGTGTCTCTCCTCGCGGATCCCCACCGGCCTCGAGGTCACCGAGGAGAAACTCACCCGGGTCGAGCGCGCCGAGGCGGTGCTCCGGGACTGGGGGTTCGACCAGTTTCGAGTGCGCGACCACGACGGACTCGCCCGCATCGAGGTCGGTCGCGACGAACTCGACGTCGCGCTCGACCCCGACTTCGCGGCGGCGGTCCGCGACCGGCTGACCGAGATCGGCTTCGAACACGTCACCCTCGACCTCCACGGCTACCAGACGGGGAGCGTCAGCCCCGAACGCGAGGCCGACCCCGACGCCGACGGGGCGGACGAGCCGGTGGTCGAGGACGTGTTCGCGGCGGAGTACCCGACCGGCGAGTAGCGCCCGGCGCGGTCGCTGTCGGCTCGGGACCCGAGAAAGTTGTATGGGCGTTCGCACCCAGGGTGGCAGTTTGCTGGCACGCGAACTGCGTATTGTAGCTGCTGGCACGCGAGCTAAGTGGCAGGCACGAACGCTACGAACACCTACGGATTCGCCCGCCTTAGTTATATGCCGATTACGCTCGTGAAATTTGTCGTTGACCGGACGGGACTCCTCACCGACCGGTCCACTTCAGGAGCAACAGCGTGCCCTCGAACAGCAGGATCATCGTCGCGGTGGTGAGGATCGGCGCCATTCCGGTCGGGTCGGGGGTGAACAGGAACGAGACGCCGAGGAACGCGCCCCAAAACAGCAACCGCCGGTCGGCGAGCCACCGTCGGGTGGTCAGCCCCATCATGATGGCGAGCATGATAAACAGCGGGATCTGGAACACCACCGCCAGATACCCCATCAGCATCAGGATGAGGTTGAACGTCTTGGTCAGCCCGAACGCGAGCAGGTCGGTCGGGCCCTCGGTGTAGTAGATGAAGTAGGTAAAGATCGCGGGCAACACGGCAAAGTGGGCGAAGCTGACGCCGACGAACGCCAACACGAGGCTCGTCGGCACCGCCGCGAGGTAGTAGCGCCGCTCGTGGGGGTAGAGGCCGGGTCGCATGAAAAGGTACGTCTGGTAGACGAAGATCGGGAGCGCCACGATGATGCCCGCGAGGCTGGCGACCTTGAGTTCGGTCAACACCAGCGCGAGCGGGTGGTAGATCCGGGGGCGGCCCTGATCGCCGACCTCCGCGATCGAGATGATGTCGTTCCAGAGGAAGTTGATGACCTCCTCGGCGAACGGAAGCGCGATGGCGGTGATCCCGCCGGCGACGACGACGACGACCGCGAGCCGCTTGACCATCTCCTCGATGTGGTCGGCGAGCGGCATCTCCTCGTCTTCGAGGGGCTCTTCGGGCGCTGTCGGGCCGGTAGGGTCGCGGTCCCCCAGCGACTCCGAGCCGTCCTCGGGCGTCGCTGGGGAAATGTTGCTCGCGGTCGCCTCCGGTTCGTCAGCCATTCAGTCGGTCTAAGCGCGGGCTCTATTATAGGCCTTTTGCGAGCGCCCCGAAAACCGGGCGCCACGAGGGGTCCAAGCGCCGGCCGCGCGCGACTCGACCGGGATTGATACCGGCTTCGCGACGAGATCGAACCGACCTCGTCGCCGGGCGAGCGCGGGCGCGTGACGGTCGATTCTCCGGTTTAACAAGAAGATTGATAACCGAGACACGGCTACCACGTCCAAGGAATGTCTGGAACTGGAAGTAGCATCGTCGACGAGGACACCGCCCGCGCGGTCAACAGCGGGCGCGAGACCGTCGGCGCGATGCTCTCGACCGCCCAGGACCACCTCCGGAAGGTGTTCGTGGTGTTCCTGCTGGGCTTTCTGGCGAGCTTCTACGCGATCCGGGGCGCCGGCTGGCCATATCTCAAGGAGGTCACGACCGCCCAGATGTCGCCGGACCTCGCCGAGAGCATCAACGTCGTCGCGGTGACGCCGTTCGACGTCATCCTCCTGCAGGCGAAGATCGGCCTCGTCGTCGGGATCCTGTTTTCGGTGCCGATGTTGCTGTACTACGCCCGCGACGAGTTCCGGGGCAAGTCGTGGTACCCCCAGTCCCCGATCGCCCGGTGGAAGATCGCGACGCTCGCGGTCCTCGCGTTCGCGCTCTTTTTCGGCGGCATCCTCTACGGCTATCTGGTCTTCTTCCCGCTGATGTTCCAGTTTCTCGCGGACAACGCCACGTCCGCGGGGTTCCAGACCAACTACTCGATCGTGAAGTGGACCGAGTTCATCCTCTTTCTCTCGCTGTCGTTCGGCCTCGCGGCCGAGCTCCCGCTCGCGATGAGCGGGCTCGGCTACACGGGGATCGTCCCCTACGAGACGTTCCGGGACAAGTGGCGCTACGCGATCCTCGGCATCTTCCTGTTCGGCGCCCTCGCCTCGCCTCCGGACCCGTTCACCCAGCTGATGTGGGCGACGCCGCTCATCCTGCTGTACGTCTTTAGCCTCTATCTCACCAAGGCCGTGGTGACGCTCAAACGCGGGAGCGAACAGCTCAGCCTCGCCGGCGTGATCCGCGACGACTGGATCCGGATCCTCGGCGCGCCCGTCCTCGTCTTCCTCGGCGTCCGGATGGCGCTGACCGGCGGCGGCCGCGAGACGGTCAACGACTCGCTCCCGGCCGACTACCAGCTCCCGCCGGTCGAGTCGGTCGTCGGGCTCCCGCGGACCCAGTCGGTGCTGGCGGTCGCCGGCGCGCTCGCGGTCGTGACGCTCGCGCTCGCGGTGCTCTACTACTTCTTCCGGGCGCTCGACGAAGTCGACACGGGTCCGAGGCCCGCTCGCGGCGGCTCGCCCGCCGACATCGACCTCGGCCCGCTCGACGCGGGCGCGGTCCGGGCCGCTCCGCCGGAGGTGTTCGAGGAGATGAGCGAGGAGGACGCGGTCGGCTACGCACGGCAGGCGATGGACGAAGACGAGGCCGAGAAGGCCCAGGCGATCCTCGACCGCTACGACGAACTCAACCCCGACGACGAGGAGGCCGACGACGAAGCCGCGGCGGCCGCGACCGGGGACGCCGAGGTCGCCGACGGCGACGCCGGGGAGTCGTCCCCGGACGACCCCGAGGACTCGGCCAATCCGGTCCAGAGCACCGCCGCGGGGATGGCCGACGCGTTCACCGAAGACGAGACCACCGAGGAGGACATCGGCGGATGGTACTACGACATCCGGTTCATCCTCGACAGCCTCACCTCGAAGGTGTTCTGGCTCGTCGGCATCTTCATGGCCGTGCTCGCCGCGGTGTTCACGGCCCTCTACATGGGCGGGATCGGTATCATCCGCCAGGACTTCCTCCAACGGGTCCCGGCGGACGTCCGCCCCGAGCCCGGGTCGAGCGGCGAAATCCTCGACATCGTGGTGCTCCACCCGGTCGAGGCGCTCATCTTCGAGGTGAAGATATCGACGCTGTTGGCGGGGGTCGCGGTCGTGCCCGTCCTGCTGTACTGGGCGTGGCCCGCGATGAAAGAGCGCGGGCTGGCGTCGGGCGACCGCCGGGTGTTCGGCGTCTGGGCGGCCACTATCGGGGTCGGACTGCTCGCGGGGAGCGCGCTTGGCTACCTGTTCGTCGCGCCGAGCGTCATCTCGTGGCTGGTCGCCGACGCGGTTCGGGCCGAGATGGTGATCTCTTACCGGGTCAGCAACTTCTTCTGGCTCGTGTTCTTCACCACCGCCGGCATCGGACTGCTCGCCGACGTGCCCCTGACGATGTGGCTGTTCCACTGGGGGGACATCGTCCCGTTCGACGCGATGCTCGATCGGTGGCGCGAGGTCACCATCGCGGTGTTCGCGGTCGCCGGCCTCGTGACTCCAGACAGCCTCTACACGATGTTCCTGCTCGCGATCCCGATCTCGCTGGCGTACGGCGTCGGACTCGGCGTGCTCTGGCTGGTGACCGTGGGCGGGCGTCGGTAGCCGCTCCGCTTTTCGATCCGCCCGTCGGTCCGTGACTCGTCGGCGCCGGCCCTACCTCTCCGGCGTCGAACAGTTTATACGACCGAGCGATAATACTCGGATATGACCAAGATAAGCGTGGAAGTGCCCGACGAGCTACTCGACGACCTCGACGACCACGTCGGGGAGGAGGGGAAGTTCGTCAATCGGAGCGAGGCGGTGCGGGCGTCGGTCCGCAAGATGCTCGACGTGCTCGACGAGATCGACGAGCGCCACGGGAGGCTGGAGGATGAGTAGCGGGTCGAACCCGTACCGCGGCGAGGTCGACGCGCTCGCGACGGGCCGGATCGCCCTCGTGGCGCTGTTCGTCACCGCGCTGGTGACCGCCCAGCTCACCGCCTCGAAACTGCTCGCGTTCTCGGTGCCGGTCGCGCTCCCGCTCGCCGGCGAGTCGCTCGTGATGCCCGGCGCGGCGCTGGCGTACGCGCTGACGTTTTTCGCCTCGGACTGCTACTCCGAGCTCTACGGCCCAACCGAGGCCCGGAAGGTCGTGCTCGTGGGCTTCGCGATGAACTTCGTGTTGCTCGGACTGGTGTGGTCGACCATCGCCGCGCCCGCCGCGCCGTTCAGCGACGTCGATCCCGCGACCTTCGAGCGGGTGCTCGGCGCGAGCACGAACATCGTGGTCGCGAGCCTGCTCGCGTACGTCGTGAGCCAGAACTGGGACGTAGCGGTCTTCCACCGCGTCCGCGAACTCACCGGCGGAGCCCACCTCTGGGCGCGCAACCTCGTCTCGACCGCGTCGAGCCAGCTTCTCGACACCGTCATCTTCGTCGGCGTCGGGTTCGCGGTTATGCCCGCGCTCCGCGGGGCCGACCCGCAGGGGCTCGGCGCGCTCGTCTCGCTGGCGGTCGGCCAGTACGTCCTGAAGCTGTTGATCGCGCTCGCGGACACGCCGTTCGTCTACGCGGTCGTGGGCTACCTCCGTTCGCGGGGCCACGTCCCGACTCCAGCGAGCGCCGCCGACTGAGCCTCGGCGTCCGCCGTCGGTCGCGCTCCGCACTCGCCCTCGATGGGCCGGGACCGTGCGGACACCGACACCTCTTTTTGGCTCCCGCGACTTCGGGCGGTACATGCGACGCAATGCCCTCCTCCTGTTAGCGGTCGGCTGTCTCGTCGTCCTGGCGGGCTGTTCGGGCGCGCTTCCGGGCGGAGCCGACGAACCGACGACCGCCGACGCGGCGGCCGAGATGAACTACCCCGACGCGGTCTCCGAGAACGGGACCAACGTCTCCGCGCTGGCCGCCGGCCACGCCGAGGCGCTCAACGGCACCGGCTTCTCGCTGTCGCTCGCCACGGCCCAGAACGGCTCGTCGGGCGAGCAGTCGGCCGAACTCGACGCCGCGGTCGGCCCCGACCGCGAGCGGGTCCGCGCGAACGTCTCGGGCGCGGGCCAGCGCACCGAAATCTACGCGACCGCCGAGAAGCGCTACCAGCGGCTCTCGGCCGGCAACGAGACCGCCTACCGCGTCACCAACCGCACGTCTCAGGCCTCACAGGTGGTCCCGTCGTCGCTCTCGGGCGCGGTGTACCTCGAACAGTACGCCGCGGCGACGAACGCGAACCTCACGCCCGACGGCGTCCGGGAGATCGACGGCACGACGGTCGTCGTGCTCCGAGCCGACGGCGCCAACGTCTCGGTCCCCGGCGGGACGAACGTCACCGCCTACGACGCGACCGCGCTGGTCGACGAGCGCGGCATCGTCCACAGCTTCGAGGTCTCGGTCGACACCGCGCAGGCCGACTCCGCGGCCACCCTCTCGGTCTCGATGAACGTCTCGGACGTTGGCGAGACGACCGTCGCCGAGCCGTCGTGGCTCGACGAGGCCAAGAACAGTTCGACCGCGTAGCGGCGTTTCGCCGTCCGACTTTTCAGGACCCGCGGCGTGGCTTGGGCATGGGTAGCGACGGCCTGATCGAACTCGACCAGTCGTGTTGGTCGGCGCTGGCGAAGTACAACCTCGTGCTGGCGACCCTGTTCGGCGTCGTGCTGTTGGTTGTCCGCCAGGCCGATCCCCAGCAGGCCCAGCTGTTCTTACTCGTGGAGAACGGCGTGCTGGCGCTGGTGTTCGGCGCGATCCAGACGTACTGTTGGATCTCCCGTTAGGCGAGCTCGGCGAACCCGAACCGGGGTTTGATCTCGGTGATCCGCACCTCGACGGTCTCGCCCTCGTCGGCGCCCGAGACGAAGAGTGTGAACCCTTCGACCTTCGCGATACCGTCGCCCTCCGAGCCGGTGTCGACGATCTCGACTTCGATCTCCTCGCCCTCGCTCACGGGCGCGGTCGTCCGGCCCTTCGCGACGAGATACACCTCCGAGGAGGAGTCTCTGGAGGCGTCGGGGCTCATCGTCCGGACGTACTGGAACTCCTCGTCGATCTCCGCGCGGAGGTCGTCGAGGTCCGGCCCTTCGAACACCTTCACCGCGAAGTCCCCGCCCGAATCGAGCACGTCGAGGGCGGTCTCGAACGCCTGACGGGCGAGGTGGACCGACCGGGCGTGGTCGACCGAGTACTCGCCGGTCATGTTCGGCGCCATGTCCGAGAGGACGACGTCGACCGACTCGCCGGCGACCGCCCGGACTCGCTCTTTGGTCTCCTCGTCGGTCATGTCCCCCCGGACGGTCTCGACCCCGTCGATCGGGTCGATGCGCTGGAGGTCGACGCCGACGACCGTGCCGCCCTCCCCGACCGTCTCGGCCGCGATCTGGAGCCAGCCGCCCGGGGCGGCTCCGAGGTCGACGACCGTCCGATCGGACCCGAGGAGGTTCTCCTCGCGGTCGAGTTGCTCGAGCTTGTAGGCCGCCCGCGATCGGTAGCCCTCCTGTTTCGACTTGTTGTAGTAGTGGTCCTTGTGACTCATTTACCGCTTGTAGCCGGCCGCGCTCCTTACGCGCTTCGCTTGTCGGACCGCATCGACCGGCGCTCGTCCGGCCCCCGATCTCGACGGATTCGTAACCGGAATGGGTAACTCGACCGATCCCGCCGCGTCTCTGTCGGTGACACGCTCTCGAGCGGGCAACCGCTATCGGTTTCGATTCGAAAGTAAGGTTTAATATCTGCCTTCCCGACCGTTATTCACATGCCGATACAACGGCGGCGGTTCCTGCAGACCGCGGGCGTCGCGGCGACGCTCGGGCTCGCAGGCTGTACCGGGGGCGATTCGACGGCACAGGAGACGACGACCACAGGGCAGTCCGCCGACACCGGCGGCGGGGACATCGGCGACGGCGAACTGGTCCTCGCGACGACCACGAGCACGTACGACACGGGACTGCTCGACGCGCTCCACCCGCCCTTCGAGGAGGCGTTCGGCGTCACGATCAAGACGCTCTCGAAGGGGACCGGCGCGTCGATCCGGACCGCCCGGGACGGCGACGCCGACGTGATCCTCGTCCACGCCCGCGGCGCCGAAGACAAGTTCCTTCAGGACGGCCACGGCGTCAACCGCCGCGACGTGATGTTCAACGACTTCGTCGTCGTCGGGCCGAGCGACGACCCCGCGGGCATCGAGGGGATGGACAGCGCCACCGAGGCGTTCGCGACCATCGCCGACTCCGGGGAGACGTTCGTCTCCCGGGGCGACGACTCGGGCACGAACAAGAAGGAACTCAACATCTGGGGGCAGTCGGACGCCGAGCCGAGCGGCCAGTGGTACCAGCAGGTCGGCAAGGGGATGGGCGACACGCTGGTCCAGACCAACCAGATCGGCGGCTACACGCTCGCCGACCGCGGGACGTACCTCTCGATGCGCGACGAGATCGACCTCACCATCCTCGTCCAGGGGCCGCTTCAGGGCGGGCCGACCATCCTCAAGAACCCCTACGGCGTCATCCCGGTCAACCCCGCGAAACACGACAACGTCAACTACGAGGCCGCGATGGCCTACGCCGGCTACCTGACGAGTCCGCGAGGCCAGTCTATCATCGACAACTACACCGCGAACGGCTCGCAGTTGTTCTTCCCGAACGCGCTGTCGGAGGAGCCCAACTTCGGCCAGTACGTCCCGCAGGGCTACTCCGCCGAGCAGGCCGAGTCCCTCTCGAAGCGCGACCGCCAGTTCCTCTACTGGGTGGACACACAGGTGCCAAACGACTACTGAATGCTCCTCCAGTCCGCCGTGCTTCCGGACGCCGGGTGGAACTACTTTCTCAGCATCGTCGCGGTCTCGCTGTACGTCAGCGGGACCGCGGTGGCGCTGAGCACGCTCGCGAGCCTGCCGGTCGCGCTCGCGGTCGGGTTCGGGGACTTCCCCGGCAAGCGCGCGGTGGCGGCGGTCATCAACACCGGCATGGGGTTCCCGAGCGTGGTGGTGGGACTGCTCGTCCTGTTGCTCGTCTCGAATCAGGGACCGCTCGGGGAGCTCGGGTTGGTGTTCACGCCGAAGGCGATGATCCTCTCGCAGTTCGTGCTCGCGACGCCGGTCATCACCTCGATCAGCCTCTCGGCGGTCGAGAGCGTCGGCGAGGACGTTCGAGACGCCGCGTTCGCGCTCGGGGGCACCGACGCCGACGTGGCGCTCGCGGTGATCAAGGAGGCCCGCTACGGCATCGTCACCGCGGTGCTGGCGGGGTTCGGCCGGGCGATCAGCGAGGTGGGCTCGATCCTCATCGTCGGGGGCAACATCGTCTACAGCGACGGCACCTCCTACACCCGGACGCTGACGACCGCCATCACGGTCGAGGCCCGTCAGGGGCGTTACGAGGCTGGGCTCGTGCTCGGGGCGGCGTTGCTCGCGCTCGTGCTCGGCGTGAACTGGCTCGGCTCGTGGGTCCGGAGTCGCGGCCGCGGGAGGGGGTCTCAGTGAGCCCGCCCGACCGGGACGACGGCGTCGAGCAAGCCGCCCGTCGCCGCGAAGATTCCGCCGACTCGAGACGCGTCGCGCCGGCGCGCTCGACTGACGAGCGGGCCCCGACCCTGACCGCCGACGACATCCGCTACGCCTACGGCGACGAACCCCTGTTCTCGGCGGCGTCGCTGTCGGTCGCGCCCGGCGAGGTGCTCACGGTGGTCGGCCCCTCCGGCGCGGGCAAGACCACGCTTTTGGGCCTGCTCGGGCTGTTTCGGCCGCCCGACGCCGGCACCGTCCGGTGGGAGGGTCGGGACGTCTGGGGCCGGTCCGACGAAGAGCGCCTCGCGATCCGGCGCCGGATCGGGACGGTGTTTCAGGAGCCGGCGCTGTTCAACGAGAGCGTCGCGCGCAACGTCGGCTACGGGCTCCGGGTCAGATCGTCGTGGCGCGACCGACTCCGAGACGCCGCGGCCCGCGCGATCGGACGGACCGACCCGTCCGACCGCGTCCGGGAGGCCCTAGAAACCGTCGGGCTCGCCGAGAAGGCCGACCGGAACGCGCTGTCGCTGTCGGGCGGGGAGGCCCAGCGGGTCGCGTTCGCGCGCGCGCTAGCGGTCGAGCCCGACGTGCTCTTGCTCGACGAGCCCACTTCGAACCTCGACCCGCGAAACACCGCGGTGCTGGAAGCGGTCGTCACCGAGGCCCGCGAGGCGGGGCTGGGCGTCGTCGTGGCCACCCACGACATGCATCAGGCCGAGCGGATCTCCGACCGGGTGGCGGTCCTGCTCGACGGCACCGTCATCGAGACCGGCCCGCCCGAACAGGTGTTCGACGACCCCGACGACCCCAGAACGCGAAAGTTCGTAACCGGGGAGCTGCTGTACTGAGTATGAGCGATTCGCCCACCCGCGAGTTCGAGGCCCGCCTCGCCGCCGACGGCGTGGTGTTCGACGAGCGCGACGCCGACCTCCTCCGGGCGATCCGGGCCGCCGGCTCGCTGAACGCCGCCGCCGGGGAGCTGGGCCGGTCGTACGCCCACGCCCACCGACGGCTCGGCGAGCTCGAGGCGGCGTTCGGATCGCTCGTCGAGCGCACCCGCGGGGGCTCGGACGGCGGCGGAAGCGCGCTCACGGCCGACGCCCGCGCGTTGCTCGCCCGCTTCGACCGGCTCTGTGCGGAGTTCACCGGCCTGACCACCGCCGACGAGAACGTCCTCCGTGGCGAGGTCCGCGACCGCGACGGCGAACTCGCCGCGGTCGAGACCGACGCCGGGCGGGTCCACGCGCTCGCGCCCCCCGACGCCTCGACGGTGCAGGTGACCGTCCGGGCCGACGCGGTGACGCTTCACGAACCGGTCGATGCGCCGGGCGAGACCGCCACCAGCGCCCGGAACCGGCTCTCCGGGGCGGTCGCGGGCGTCTCCGGCGGGGAGACCGTGGGCCGGGTCGCGGTCGACGTGGGCCTCGACGAGCCGCTGGTCGCGGTCGTCACCCTCGACAGCGTCGACCGGCTCGGGCTCGAACCCGGGGTCGCGGTCGTCGCGTCGTTCAAAGCGACCGCCACCCGGGCGACGCCGGCCGCCCGAGACGCCGACCCCTGACCGGCTCCGGTCCCGCGAGCGCTCGACACTCGTCGCTTTCGGCGCCCCGACGGGCCGGGACTGCCCGACGCCGAGACCGTCGGGGCCTCGCGCGTGCGCGCCCGAACGGGTGTTTTTTATGGCGGGGGTTCGTAGCCCTCGGCAAGATGTTTAAGGCTATCGTGAGCGCTGACACGCTCCGGGATGCTATCGATTCCGTGAGCGTGCTGGTGGACGAGTGCAAGATCCACCTCGAAGAGGACGGACTCTCCATCCGGGCCGTCGACCCCGCGAACGTCGGGATGGTGGACCTCGAACTCTCGGCGACCGCGTTCGAATCCTACGAGGCCGACGGCGGTATCATCGGCGTGAACCTCGACCGACTCGACGACATCGCGGGGATGGCGAGCGGCGACCAGCCCATCCACCTCGAACTCGACGAGGAGACCCGTAAGCTCCACATCCAGATCGACGGCCTCGAGTACACCCTCGCGCTCATCGATCCCGACTCTATCCGACAGGAGCCCGACATCCCCGACCTCGACCTCTCCTCGGAGATCGTCGTCGAGGGCGCCGACATCGACCGGTCGGTCACCGCCGCCGACATGGTGAGCGACCACATCGCGCTGGCGGTCGACCCCGACGCCGAGACCTTCGTCGTGGAGGCCGAGGGCGACACCGACGACGTGCGCCTCGAACTCGACCGCGAGGACCTCATCGACCTCGACGCGGGGCCGGCCCGGTCGCTGTTCAGTCTCGACTACCTCAAGGACATGAACAAGGCCGTCCCGGGCGACGCCGAGGTCACCGTCGAACTCGGCGAGGAGTTCCCCGTCAAGCTCCACTTCGCGATCGCAGAAGGGCAGGGCAACGTCACCTTCATGCTCGCGCCCCGGATCCAGAGCGACTGAGCGCTCGCTCGACGCTCCCGGCGATTACAGGCTTCGGTCGATGACAGCCTTCGCGGCCTCGGCCTTCTCCTTCCAGCCGTACCCCGACTCGTAGACGTGGCGTTTGCGGGCCACCAGCTCCTCGGGCGAGGACTCCTCGAACCCGCCCCGGGACCACGTCCCGGTCTCGCGGAGCCAGTCGACGACCCGCTCGCGGGTCTCGTCCCACGAGAGGCCGACCATCTCGTACCACGCGATCATCGCGAACACGGCGTTGTCGTGGGCGCCCGGCACCGACCCCTTCTGGGCGACGGTCTTGATCGGCTCGATGGTCGGGTCGGTGACGTGCTCTTTGTACTCCTCGGCGGTCAGCAACTGGAGGTCGCCGCTCTCGGTCTCCAGCACGCGCTGTTCGTGCTGGAGTCGCTCTACGGCGGCCTGGTGGAGCTTGTCCCACGCCCCGTGGACAGCCTCCCGGAGGTCGTCGGCTCCTCGCGGCCCGCCCGAGAGGACCGCCACGACGTCCGTGTAGGCCTTCTCGATGTCGGCCCACTCCTCGCCCTCGAACCGGCAGTCGGGGCCGTGGAGGTTGGTGGTGGTCCGGCAGTCGGGACACGGGTAGTCGAACCGCGGCACAGATGGGCTGTCTGTTTCGGGGTACAAAACTGGTCTGATTCTCGGCTCGACGGCGGCCGCGCTCGGGGCGTATCGCCCTCCGAGCGACTTTTGACTCGGACGCGCCTACCTCCCGCCAGTGAACCTCCACGTCCGGTACGAGGGCGACGACGACCCAGACAAGTGCACGGCGCGCAAGCTCGCGCGCTTCGACCTCGCCGAGCTCCACCGGAGCGACCGCGAGACGCCCTACGGCATCGTCCTGAACCCCCACGCCGAGCGCGCGCTCTCGCCGGCCGACCGCGCCGAGACCGACCGGCTGGTCGCGCTCGACTGCTCGTGGGAGACCGCCGAGCGGGCGCTGTTCGAGATGCCCGGGGTCCACCGCGCGCTCCCGTTTCTGGTCGCGGCCAACCCCGTCAACTACGGGACGCCCTTCGAACTCAACACCGTCGAGGCGTTCGCCGGCGCCCTGACGATCCTCGGCGAGCGCGAGCACGCCGAGGCGATCCTCTCGAAGTTTACGTGGGGCGAGACGTTTCTGGACCTCAACGCCGAGCCCCTCCGGAGGTACGCCGACTGCGAAGACTCCGCGGACATCGTGGCGGTCCAGCAGGAGTACCTCGACGCCGGCGAGGACTCGCCGTAGTCGCCGAGACGGCGCCCCGCCGAGCCCACTCGGTAAGGTTTAAACGCGGCGGCGGCCAACGCACCCCTATGGCTAGCTTCGAGAAGGCGGAGTCGCGAATCCTCGACAAGATGATCTGCATGCGGTGTAACGCCCGGAACCCCAAAGAGGCCGACAACTGCCGGAAGTGCGGCTACGGCAACCTCCGGCCCAAGAGCAAAGAGCCGCGCAACGCCTGATCGCGGACTGTCGCTTCTCGACCGTCTCTCGCGTCCGAACAGCGCCGACGCCGGGCTACTCGTCGGGGTACTTTGGCTCGCGGCGCTCGGCCCGCTCCAGCGCGCGCTCGATGACCGCGGTCACGTCGCCGTGGAACGACTCGCCGTGCCCGGCGTACATGCGCTCGACGCTGGCGGGGAGTCGCGTCAGGATCTCTCTAATGCTCTTGATCTCCCGCTCGCGCGACTGGCCGGGGGCGTCGGTCCGACCGAAGCTCCCGTCGTCGAACGCGCCGTCGCTGTAGGTCACCACGTCGCCGGTGAAGATCGTCCGCTCGGAGACGAACGCGAGGTGGTCGTCGGCGTGACCCGGCGAGTACACCGCCTCGAACGTCTCGTCGCCGATCTCGACGATGTCGCCGTCGTGAAGCTCGCGGGTCCGGCGCGGATGATCGTCGTAACACAGCAGTTCGGGCTCGAACGCGTCGAGCACCGCGTCGAGTTCCCCGACGTGGTCGCCGTGCTGATGGGTGAGCACTACCGCGTCGACGTCGTCGACGCGCTCGCGGACGACGTCGACGACGCCCGGCATGCTCCCGACGTCGACCAGCACCGTTCGGTCGCCGACCGCCAGAAACGCGTTCGACGTGAACGTCTCGGCGTCGTCGGTGACGTTGTAGACCTCCATAGCGGACTGTTTACGCCCTCCTCTCAAAAGCCTGACGGGCGGGCGGGAGACTTTAGTGACCCAAGCGTGTAGTATCAATCAGCCATGGGATTTGGGAGCTACGACGAGTCCGAACAGGACAATCAGGAGTACGACTCTGATTTCGACGACGACAGCGGCGTCAACACCGAAGAAAACTCCCACGAAGGCAGCGTGGACTTCGAAATTGGCGCGTCGAACGACGAACTCATCGACCGTCTCAAAGACATCAAAGACGAGGAAAACGAGGCCTGACCGGTGAAACCCGGCGTTCGAGCGCTGGGCGTCGCGGAATCCTATCGGGCGGAACAGACCACACTCGCGGGCGCGGTCGTCCGCGCCGACCGCGTCGCGGACGGGTTCGCCTACGCCACCGCCACCGTGGGCGGTCTCGACGCCACCGACGCAGTTATCGACCTTTTCGACCGACTCGACCGCGAGGACGCGAGATACGTCTTCGTCGCGGGGATCGCGCTGGCGTGGTACAACGTCGTCGACCTCCGGCGGCTCGCCGACGCCGTCGACCGCCCGGTCGTCTCGGTCACCTTCGAGGCGAGTCCGGGGCTCCGCGAGGCGCTGGCCGCCGAGTTCGACGGCGAGGCGCTCGACCGCCGACTCGAAACCTTAGAGGCTCAGCCGCCCCGTGAGCGCCTCGCGGTCAACGACCAGACCGTGTTCGTCCGGTCGGTCGGTCTCGACGCCGGGGCCGCCCGCGACCTCGTCCGGGCGTTCACGCCCGAGGGCGGCCGACCCGAACCGCTCCGGGTGGCCCGGCTCGCGGCCCGGGCCGGCGACGACCTCCGCCGGGCGGAGTGACGGCCGACCGCAGGCCACCGACACTTACTATCCCCGGCCCGTGTCCCCGCTCATGGGAGACATGGACGGACTCGACGTGACCGCGTGTACGAACTGTCCGGCGCTGGTCGAGTCCCGGAGTCGCATCGTCAACGGGACCGGCCCCGCGGACGCCGACGTGCTGTTCGTCGGCGAGGGGCCGGGCGAGCAGGAAGACAGAGATGGCGAGCCGTTCGTCGGCCGGAGCGGGACGATCCTCGACGACACGCTCCGCGAGAAGGGGCTGGCGCGGGCCGACGTCCGGATCACCAACTGCGTGCGGTGTCGCCCGCCCGAGAACCGCGACCCCACCGGCGAGGAACTCGAAAACTGTCGGGGGTACCTCGAAGCCGAGATCGAACTGATCGACCCCGACGTGGTGGTCGCGCTCGGGAAGGTGCCCAGCGAGCACCTGCTCGAACGGGACGTGGCGGTCACCAGCGAGGCCGGCACGATCGAGCGGGCGACGCTCGGGGGCGCCGATCGGGACGTGCTGATCTGCGTCCACCCCGCCGCGACGCTGTACGACCGGAGTCAGGAGGAGACCCTCGACGCCGCACTCGAGAAGGCCGCCGCGATGGCGGGCGACGGGGGAGCCGGCGGCCAGTCGCAACTCGGCGACTTCTGAGAGCCCGAAAACGAGGGCCGACCCCGCGCCGCCGACGGGGCGAGTTGCCGACTCTACCGCCACATCGACTCGGCCATCCGCTGGGGGAACTCCGTCAGTAGCTGGAGCAGTCCCTTGGTCTCGGCGTCGTCGTCGGCCCGGATGTACGACCGGGTGCGCTGGCTGATCATCTCGACGCTGATGACCAACACGAGGATGACGAGGATGGTCGCCATCATGTTGGTGTAGTGGAACAGCCCGCGTTCGGTCGAGAGGACGTACCCCAGACCGCCGCCGCCGATCAGCCCCATCGTGACCGCGATCCGGACGTTGATCTCGAGGATGTACATCGTCCACGCGATGAACGGCGTCACGACCTGACTCAGCATGCCGAAGACGATCGTCTGTCGGCGGTCGGCGCCGGTGGACTCGATCGCCTCGATCGGCCCGGTCTCGACCTCTTCGAGCGCGTCGGTGAACAGGCGCCCGAGGTTGCCCATCGTGTCGGTGCCGATCGCGAGGGTCGCGGTGAACGGGGTGACGCCCCCGAGCGGGATGTAGATGAGCGCCCACACCAGCGCCGGGATCGCGCGGATGGTGCTCATCATCCCGCGGAAGATGAAGTTGAACGGGAACGGCGTCACGCGCTCGCTACCGAGCACGCCCAGGAGCAACGCCCCGGGGAGCCCGAGTAGCGTGCCCGCAAAGCCCATCGAGAGGGTGATGATCGCCTTGCCGAACAGCCCCCGCTCGACGATGAACGCCCAGTAGGCGTCGAAATCGAGGAAGACGAGCCCGCCGACGTACGTCGTCGTCGGGAAGAACTGCCCGAGCGCCTCCCGGAACGAGGGCCAGTAGTAGATGATCTCGCCGATAGAGAACCCGACCTGATCGAGCGCCAGATTGAACAGCACGCCGACCAGCGCCACGACGAGGAGCATCCCGAACCGCCGGATGCGCTTCATCCGCTTGAGGTCGCCGAGCCGCTCGGTGACCCGGTCGCTGACGTCGTCGGTGTCGACGCTCATGCGTTCGCCTCCCGCTCGTTTCGGATCGAACTGGTCTCGATGTTGCCGTAGATGCGGTCGATGACGTCGACGGTGAGGTCCTCGCGGTAGCCGTCGAAGACGAGTTCGCCGTCCTTCAGGCCGACGAACCGCTCGCCGAACTCCCGGGCGAGGTTCACCTGATGGAGGCTGGCGATGGTCGTCAGGTTGCGGCTCTTGGCCGCGTCCCGGATGTACCCCATCACCGTCTCGGCGCTCGCGGGGTCGAGGCTCGCGACGGGCTCGTCGGCCAGCAGGAGGCTGGGCTGTTGGACGAGCGCCCGCGCGATGCCGACCCGCTGTTGCTGGCCGCCGCTCATCCGCTCGGCGCGCTGGCCGGCCTCGTCGAGGAGGCCGACGGTGTCGAGCGCGTTCAGCGCCTCGATCTTGTCCGCGCGGTCGTTGCGCTGGAGCAGGCTCCGGAGGAACGGCGTCCGGTTGAGCGACCCGGTGAGCGCGTTGCCGTACGCGCTCATCTGGCCGATGATGTAGTGTTGCTGGAAGATCATCGCCACGTCGTCTCGCGGCCCGGTTATCTCTTCGTCGCCGATGCTGATCGTCCCCTCGGTCGGCGAGGTCAGGCCGTTCAGACAGCGAAGCAGCGTCGACTTACCGGCTCCCGACTCCCCGAGCAGGACGACGAACTCGCCGTCCGGGATCTCGAAGGAGATGTCGACGAGCGCTTCCACGTCGCCGTAGGTCTTGGTGAGATTCTCGACTGTGATCGTGCTCATGCTTAGGTCTCTGTTCGGTACGGGCCGGTCCCGTCCGAGTCCGCCTATCTCTAATGGGAGAGTACTGGGTCTAAAACAATGCGATCGAGTGTGAGTTTAGACCTGACCGAGTTCGAGGCCCAGTTCGTCGATGACTTTCTGAACGGGCTCGTAGTCGCTCACGGAGCCTTCGTTGACGCCGGTGAACCAGAGTTCCTCCTCGGCGTTCTCGTCGACGAGGTCGCTCTCTTCGGCGTTCAACAGCGCCTCCCGAACGCCGTCGCGGGCGTCTGCCTCCCAGTCGCGTCGGACCAGAATCGGCGCGCGCGGGATCGGATCGGACGCCTGCAGCAGGTCCAGCTGGGGGTCCTCGCTGCCGGCGTCCTCGACGCTGGGGTTGTACTTTTTCACGCGGTCGGGGAGCTGGCTCTTGGGGACGTGGGTGATCGTCGAGAACGCGCCGGTGCCGGCGGCCATCACGGGATCGCGGTTGACGAGCGTCTCCCGTGCGGTCGAGTGGTCGGACCACTGGCCTTTGAAGTCGGCGGGGTCGCCCTGCGGGGCGTCGCCCACGTCGAGGCCCGCCTGACTGAGCATGTACAGCGGGAACAGCGAACCGCTCGTCGACAGCGAGTCCGCGAACGCGATGGTCTCGCCTTCGAGGTCTTCGAGCGACTCGATGTCGTTGTCCGCGAGCGTGGTGATGAACGAGAAGTACTTGGCGGCGCCGTACGCGACTCGGATGCCCATCACGTCGGTCGAGCCCTGATTGTCGCCCTCGATCGCGACCGCGGGCGCGGCGTCGGCGATATCGGCCTGTCCGCTGTCGAGCGCCTGAAGCACCGCGGCGTAGTCTTTCGCTACGTTGGACTCGATCGTCACGCCCGCCTCCTCTTCGAGGTGGGTGAAAAGCGGCTCGTACTGCTGTTGGACGTCGACGTCGGACTCGGCTGGCGACAGGATGAAGTTGACCGTCTCGCTGTTGCCACCGCCCGAGAGGTTTCCGATACAACCGGCCGTGAGGCCGAGCGTTCCGACCGCAGCCGTCGACGTGAGGAATGTACGCCGTTCCATGGGTGAGTCGTCTGAATCCTCAGACAGATGTCGGTTAAATCTTCCTATTTTTTCTATATATCTATCGTCGAATTCCGGGCTCGATCGCGAGGAGGCCGGGGCTCCGCGCGCCGACCGGCACGGCGACGGCCGGCCAAGGGAAAGGAACTTGGCCGCGCCGCGCCCACGTTCGACCATGAGTACGCAGCGCGCCCGCGACCGAGAGCGCGGCGACCTCGCGTCGGTCGTCGTCGTCGACTACGGACTGGGGAACCTCCGGAGCGTCACCCGCGGCCTCGAGCGGGCCGGCGCGAGCGTCGAGATCAGCGACGATCCCGCGGCGTTCGAGTCGGCCGACGGCGTCGTCTTACCGGGAGTCGGCGCGTTCCGGGAGGGCGTCGAGAACGCCGGCCCGTACCGCGAGCCGCTCCGCGAGGTCGCCGAGACCGGCACGCCCGTGTTCGGCATCTGTCTCGGGATGCAGATGCTACTCACGACCAGCGAGGAGGCCGAGCGCGCCGGCGAGGGCGACGTCCGAGGGCTCGATTTCGTCCCCGGAACCAACGTCCGGTTCGCCGAGGGCCAGAAGGTCCCCCACATGGGGTGGAATCAGCTCTCGGTCCGGCGCGACCACCCGCTGGTCGACGGCGTCGACGGCGAGTACGCCTACTTCGTCCACTCGTACTACGCCGAGCCCGACGACGAGAACGCGGTGGTCGCGACCACCGACTACGAGATCCAGTTCCCAGCGATCGTCGCCGACGAGTCGGGCACCGTCTTCGGGACGCAGTTCCACCCCGAGAAGAGCGGCGAGACCGGGCTGACGATCCTCCGGAACTTCGTCGACATCTGCGCCGACGACTAGAGGAAATCTCGCACGTCGGAGTACCACATGTCGTGGGCGTCGACCTCGCCGACCCGCTCGGCGATGGCGACCGCGATGACGTGCCAGCAGAGTTCGGTCGGGTCCCCTGGGTCGAGGTTGTACTCGCTGTCCCGACAGCCACACCCCTGTCCCTCGACGACGTACTCGTCGTCGTGGCCGACCACGACGGTGAAGTCCCGGTACTCTTTGACCCGGCCCTCCGAGACGGCCTCGATGGCCCGGGCGCCGCGGTCGCCGTGGACCGAGAGGATGCGGTCGGTGACGCCGGGTTCGAGCGTCCCGGCCTCGGCGAGGTCGGTCTGCCACCGCTCGACCGCGTTCACGGCGACCACCGCCCGAGCGGGGGCGAGCGGTCGCGCTCGACGCTGGGAGCCGGGAGCACGCCTGCAGGGTTCGAACGGCGGGCCTAAACAGATTCCGGTGTCGCGACGCCCGGGGTCACTTCCGGTCGCGGGTGTCGCGGCGGGCGACCCGCTCTGCGTCCTCGCGGTCCATGCGTTCGCGCTCGCCGCGCTCGGCCCGAACCAGCGCGTAGAGCGCGAGCGGGGCGCCGACCGCGAGCGCGACGACGACGAGCAACGACGCTCCGACGGCCGTCATCCGAGGAACACGTCGACGATGTCGCTCGACCCGGACGTCGTGTCCCGGTAGAGCTCCGAGTAGCCGCAGTTCGTACACGACACCACTTTGAAGCTGTTCGTCTGGATGTCGAACATCTTCGAGAGGCCGCCGCCGGTCGTCGAGATGGTGCCGACTTCCGTCTCGGTGTGGTCGCACTTCGGACAGCCGCGGTCGTCTGATTCGGGGACCATACGCGGACGTGCGTCCGCGACTCGTATCAATCTTCTGTCGCCTGCGGAACCCGCACCGTTTTTCGCCCGGGAGCCCCGAGTCCGCATCATGAACGTGACCGAGGGCGGGGTCGAGGTCGAGGTCCCCGAACAGGGCGAGGAGGGGATCGGCGACGAGGTGTTTTTCAACCCCGTCCAGGAGCTGAACCGCGATCTGACCGTGGCGACCCTGCGGGCCTACCGCGACCGGGAACCGCGCGCCGAGTCGTACCTCGACGCGATGGCGGCCAGCGGGGTCCGGGGCGTCCGGGCGGCCGCCGAGGGCTGGACCGCCACGCTCGCCGACATCGACGCCGACGCGGTCGACCTCTGTCGGCGGAATCTCGAGCGCAACGGACTCGACGCCGAGGTGGTCCACGGCGACGCCAACGTCGTGCTCCACGACTCGGTGTTCGACGTGGTCGACATCGACCCGTTCGGGACGCCGATGCCGTTCGCCGACGCCGCGTTCGCCAACACCCGCGATCTGGTCTGCGTGACCGCGACCGACACCGCGCCGCTCTGTGGCGCCCACTTCGAGAGCGGGGTCCGCAAGTACAGTGCGGTCCCCCGGAACACCGACTACCACGCCGAGATGGGCGTCCGGATCCTGCTGTCGGCGCTCGCCCGCACCGCCGCCCGGTACGACGCGGGCGTGACGCCCATCCTCACCCACGCCACCAACCACTACGTTCGGACGTACCTCGAACTCGACCACAGCGCGACCGACGCCAACGCGGCGATCGACCAACTGGGTCACGTCTACCACTGCGAGGACTGCCTCTACCGCGAGCACGAGACGGGCCTCGTCGCCGACCCGCTCGACGTCTGTCCGGCGTGTGGCGGCGAGCGACTCCTGACCGCCGGGCCGGTGTGGCTCGGCCCCACCCACGACGCCGACTTCGTGGCCGCGGTCCGCGAGGCGGTGACCGACGACATGGGGACCGCGACCCGGGCGCGGCGACTGCTCGACGACCTCGAAGCCGAACTCCACGAGCCGACCCACTACGACCAACACCGGCTCTGCAAGGAGTGGACTCGGTCGGCCGCGAAGATGGAGACGTTCCTCGACCGGCTCCGGGCGGCGGGCTTTGTGGCCTCGGGCGCCCACTACGGCGGGACGACGTTCAAGACGCCCGCGACGGTCACCGAGATCCGCGAGGCGACCCGCCCGGAGTGATCCGACGGTCGGCCTCCGACTCGCGGGAAGTGCCAATGAATATTTGTATCCGGTGAGCGAAATAAGTCGCGTGCCCAGTCTCGGAACTGTCGTGTCAGTCGGTCGCTCGGTCGTCGAGGAGGCCCGAGAGCAGGAGATCACGTTTCTGGCGGCGAGCCTCGCCTACTACGCGTTCGTCTCGCTCATCCCCGCGCTGTTGCTCGCGTTCGTCGTCACGTCGTTCGTGGCGGGCGAGGCGTTCGCCGAGCGCGTCGTCACGCAGGCCTCCGGGCTGTTGACCGCGACCGGTCAGGCCCAGCTCCGGGAGTTCGTCCTCAACCCCGCCGGCGGGAGCGGGACGACGCTCATCGGACTGCTCGTGCTGGGATGGAGTACTCTCAAGGTGTTTCGCGGGCTCGATACGGCGTTCTCGAACATCTACGCGACGGTCTCTTCGTCCGGTCTCCTCGACCAACTCAAAGACGCCGTGATCGTGCTGGTCGCCATCGGCCTCGCGGTCGTCGTCGTCGTGTTGACCGGCGCCGCGACCGCGCTGTTCCCGGCGTTTCCGTTCGTCGACCTCCTGTCGACGCTGATCCAACTGGTCGCGCTGGTCCCAGTCTTCCTTCCGCTGTACGTCGTCTTCCCGGACGACGGCGTGTCGGTCCGGGAGGCGCTTCCCGGCGCGGTGGTCGCGACCGTCGGCTGGACGGTCCTGCAGGTGCTGTTTCGGGTCTACGCGGGGGTCAGCTCGACCAGCCCGTCGCAGTTTCTCGGCACCGCCATCCTGCTGGTGACGTGGCTGTACTTCGGGAGCATCGTCTTGCTCCTCGGGGCGGTGGTCAACACCGTGCTCGCCGAGCGGGGCAGCTACGCCGAGCGCATCGAAGACGAGGAGGACAGCCGGCTCGAACGCAAACAGGAGTTACTCGCCCAATACATGACAGACGACGAGTCCGCTCCCGACATCGTCGAGCTCCGCGAGGAGCTCCGGGAGCTGCGCGCCGACGTCGAATCGTTCGAAGAGGACATCGAGGCCCGGACGGTCGAGAAGCCGGAGGTCGAGTCCGAGCTCAAACAGTACGTCCGGTCCCAGCTCCGCCGGGGCCGCGCTCGGGGCTGGGGGCCGTACCTCGTGTTGCTGTACGGGACCGCGATGACCGTCGCCGCGTTCCTCGAACTGACCGGCGGGTGGGCCATCGCCGCGATGCTGGTGGTGTGGCTCTCGACGCTCGGACTGTACGTCCTGATGGTGCTGTTCGGGTTCGGGATCGGCGCGCTCGGGCTCCCCAAGCGCATCGCCGACCGAATCGGGGACATCCGGTCGTAGGGTATAACTCTCCGGGGCGTCGAACTTCGTCCGAATGAACGGACGCGGACTCGGGGTCGTCGACGCGCTCGCGGAGGCGCTCCCGCAGGTGATCCGGGAGGCGTTCGTCGTCCTGACCCAGCTCGGCGACGCGTGGTTCATCTTCGTCGCGACCGCGCTCGTCTACTGGTACGAGGACCGCGACCGCGGAGCGTTCGTGCTCGCGGCGGTGCTTGGCGCGCTCGCGCTGACGGTCGCGCTCAAGGGGCTGTTCGGCCTGCCCCGCCCGCCGGCCGAACTCCACGTCGGCCACGCCGACAGCTACGGCTTCCCGAGCGGCCACGCCGTCGGCTCGTCGGTGCTGTGGGTGGTACTCGCGCTCGTGCTCGACCGCGGGACCCGGGCCCAGCGGCTCCTCGTCGCCGGGGCCGCGGTCGCCGTGGTCGCGACCTCTCGGGTGGTCATCGGCGTCCACTACACGGTCGATGTCGTCGTCGGCGTCGCGGTCGGACTGGCGTACCTCGGCCTGCTCGTCCGGGCGACCGACTGGGAGCCCGGACGGGGGTTCGCGGTCGCGTCGGCGGTCGCCGCGGGGGCGCTGGCGACCAACGGGCTCACCCCCGACGCCGTCGCCATCGTCGCGGGCGTCCTCGGCGCGACCGCGGCGTGGTCGGCGTTCGGCGTGGCCTCGCGCGGCCGGGTCGGCCCCGGCGTCGCGCTCGCGACGCTCGCGGGGCTGGGCGCGCTCGGCTACGCCGGCAACTCCCTGTCGGCGTCGCTGGCGGCGGTGTTCGTGTTGAATCTGGTGGTGCCGCCGGTGATTCTGTTGCTCCCGGTGGCGGTCGAGCGCGTGAAAAGAGCGAGCGGCGAGACGCCGACCTAGAACTTCTCGAGGTACTTCTCTTTCTCCCACGAGGAGACGTGGGCCTTGTAGTCGGCGAAGTCCGTCCGCTTGGCCTGGAGGAACTTCTCGGTGACGTGGTCGCCCAGCGCCGCCTCGATGACCGGATCGTCTTCGAGTTCGTCGAGCGCCTGCCCGAGACTCCCCGGCAGGGTGGTGATGCCGTACTCGTCGCGTTTTGCCTCGTCGAACTCGTAGATGTCTTCCCGAACCGGCTCGCCGGGGTCGGCGTCGTTCTCGATGCCGGCGAGTCCGGCCTTGATGACCGCCGCCAGCGCGAGGTAGGGGTTACACGACGGGTCGGGGCTCCGGATCTCGAACCGCGAACTGGCGCCCGCGGCGTCGGGAACCCGGATGAGCGCCGAGCGGTTCACGTCGCTCCACGCGACGTACACCGGCGCCTCGTAGCCGGGGACGAGGCGCTTGTAGGAGTTGACCGTCGGGTTGGTGACCGCGGTGAACGCCTGGGCGTGGTTCAGCACGCCGCCCATGAACTTGTAGGCGGTCTCGCTGAGGTTGAACTCGTCGTCCTCGTCGGCGAAGGCGTTGCCGTCCTCGTCGAAGAGGCTGATGTGGCTGTGCATGCCCGAGCCGTTGATCTCGCCGATTGGCTTGGGCATGAACGTCGCGTGGAGGTCGTTCTGCTCGGCGACCGCCCGGACGACCGCGCGGAACGTCGCGATGTTGTCGGCCGTGCCGAGCGCGTCGTCGTACTTGAAGTTGATCTCGTGTTGACCCTCTGCGACCTCGTGGTGGCTGGCCTCGATCTCGAAACCCATCTGTTCGAGGGTGAAGATGATCTCGCGGCGGACGTCGCTCGCGAGGTCCTTGGGCGCGAGGTCGAAGTACCCGCCGGCGTCGTGGGGCTCGGTCGTCGCGTTCCCGTCCTCGTCCTTCTCGAACAGGAAGAACTCGGGCTCGGGGCCGATAGAGACGCTGTAGCCCATCTCCTCGGCCTCCGCGAGGACGCTCTTTAGCACCTGGCGCGGGCCGCCCTCGAACGGCGTCCCGTCGGTGTTGACCACGTCGCAGATCAGCCGAGCGCTCGCGGTCTCGCCGTTCGAGCGCCACGGCAGGATCTGGAACGTCTCGGGGTCGGGTTCGAGACGCATGTCGCTCTCTTGGATCCGGACGAACCCCTCGATCGAGGAACCGTCGAACCAGATGCCCTCGTCGAAGGCCTTCTCGACCTGCGAGGCGGGCACGCTCACGTTCTTGACCGTCCCGGTGATGTCCGTGAACTGCAGGCGCACGAAGTCCACGTTCTCCGCTTCGATCTTGTCGAGTACGTCCCGTTCGGCCTCTGTCAGCCCCGATTCGTCGCCGGCTTCCATTTGTCCATCCGTCATCTTTGTCGTCGGTATACACCACTATCTCTACTATTAAAACGTTACTGGTCCGCGCAATTCTGTTACTCGCGGCCAGAATTGGATGTTCGTAAAATTCTAAAGGGTGGCGTCCGTCTGTGAACGTAATGACGTACGAAAACCTCGATGCGAAGTTAGTGAACGCGCTATTGGGCGACGGTCGAGCCAGCCTCCGGAGCCTCGCGGAGGATCTGGACGTGTCGGTGACGACGGTGTCGAACCATCTCCAGGATCTCGAATCCGAGGGCGTCATCGACGGCTACACCCCGAGAGTCGACTACGACGCGCTCGGCTACGACGTGACCGCGATCGTCCAGCTCAAGGTCGAGGGCGACGCGCTCCCGGACGTGACCGGCCGACTCCGGGAACACGACCAGATGATCAGCGTCTACGAGGTCACCGGCGACTACGACATCATCGCGGTCGGGAAGTTCACCGACACCGACGGCATGAACGCCCAGATCAAGACGCTCCTCAACGACCCCGACATCAAAGAGAGCAACACCAGCGTCGTGTTGAACGCCGCCAGCGAGCACGAGCAGTTCGAGCTCGACATCAAAGACTGACGATATCTCGAAATCGTCACGAAGTTGTCCACTGACCGGTAAATTTTCAACAAAGCGAGAGAAGTGTGATGCAAATGAGTCTCATCGCGGAGTTCTCGCTCCGATCCCCGGACCTCCTGCTGTCGACCGCGCTCGGGGCCGCCCGAGAGATGACCGTCGAACTCGAACACCAGATGGCGAGTCGGTCGAGCACCCCGGTGTTCGTCTTCTGGGCGTCGGGGGGCAACTTCGACGCCCTCGAGGCGGGCCTCGACCGCGACGACACCATCCGGACCAGCACCGTCATCGAGGAACTCGGGGGCAAGCGGCTCTATCGGACCCGACTCGCCGTCGAGAACCTCGTCTCGATCTACCCGGAGTACCAGCGGCTCGGCGCCGCGCCGTTGGCCGCCACCGGCACCCACGAGCGGTGGCAACGCCGGGTTCGGTTCCCCGATCGGGAGTCGGTCGTCCGAATGCGGGAGTTTTGCGCCGACCGCGACGTCTCTTTCAGCCTCGATCGGCTCTACACGCCCGGTGAGTCGGAGCTCGAAGACGAGTTCGGCCTCAGCGCCGAACAGCGCGAGGCGCTGGTGACCGCCGAGCGTGCGGGCTACTTCGGCGTGCCCCGAGAGGTGTCGCTCGACGAACTGGGCGACCGGCTCGGCGTCAGCGGTCAGTCGGCCTCCGAGCGCGTCCGACGCGGGGTCTCGAAGCTGGTCTCGAACACCCTGTTGAGCGACTTCTCCTGAACCGCCGGCCGCGTCTCTCCCGACGGCTCGAGCCGCGACTGGGGACGTGAGCGTCGAAAAAACGACTGATTCCGAGTGCAGTCAGTCGACAGCGAACGGTTCGGCCCGAACGTCGGGCGAGGCGGTGCGGTCGGCGGGTGCGGTGGGGGTTATGTGAGTTGGCTGTGGGCCTGTTTCACATTGCGCCGCCCATGCCGCCCATACCGCCCATGCCGCCCATGCCGCCGCCCATGCCGCCGGGGCCGCCGGCGCCGGGGCCGCCCGCGTCGTCGCCGCCGTCGTCGGGGTCGACCTGACCGCCCGAGAGGTCGCCCGCCGCGATGACGTCGTCGATGCGCAGCAGCATCACGGCCGCCTCGGTGGCGGACTCGATTGCCTGGGTCTTCACGCGGAGGGGCTCGACGACGCCGTCGGACTCCATGTCGACGATGTCGCCGGTGTAGGCGTCCAGCCCCGCCGTGAACTCGCCGCCGTCGTGCTGGCTACGGAGGTCCACGAGCGAGTCGATCGGGTCGAGACCGGCGTTCTCTGCGAGGGTGCGCGGGATGACTTCGAGGGTGTCGGCGAACGCCTCGACCGCGAGCTGCTCGCGCCCGCCGACCGAGTCGGCGTAGTCGCGAAGCTGGAGGGCGAGCTCGGTCTCGGGCGCGCCGCCGCCGGGGACGACCTTGCCGTCCTCCAGGGTCACGCGCACGACGCCGAGACTGTCCTCGATGGCGCGCTCGACCTCGTCGACGACGTGCTCGGTGCCGCCCCGAAGGATGAGGCTGACCGACTTGGCCTCCTCGACGTCCTCGACGAAGATGCGCTGGTCGCCGCCGACGTCCTTCTGGGCGACGCTCCCGGCGAAGCCGAGGTCGTCGTCCTCGATGTCGTCGACGTTGCTCACGAGGTTCGCGCCGGTCGAGCGAGCGAGCTTGTCGAGGTCGTCAGACTTCGCACGCCGGACGGCGATGATGCCCTCCTCGGCGAGGAAGTGCTGGGCCATGTCGTCGATGCCGCCGTCGACGAAGACGACGTCGGCGCCGACGTCGGCGAGCTGGTCGACCATCTCGCGGAGCTGTTCTTCTTCCTGGTCGAGGAACTGCTGGAGCTGGTCGGGGTCGGTGACGTTGACCTCGGTGTCGATCTCGGTTTCTTTGATCTCGAGGGCGCTGTCGACCAGCGCGATGTTCGCGTCCTCGACGAAGTAGGGCATGTTCTCGTGGACGCGCTCTTTGTCCACGATGACGCCCTCGACCAGTTCGGACTGGTCGATCGAGCCGCCGACGACCGTTTCGACTTTGACGTTGTCGGTGTCGATGCCGTCGTCGTCGGCCACGCTCTGGACCGCGCGGACGACGAGCTCGGCGAGGTAGTCTTTGGAGTTCTCGGCGCCCTTGCCGGTCATCGCCGTCGAGGCGATCTTCTCGAGGGTCTCGGTGTCGTCGGCGTCGACGTCGATGGCCTTCTCCTCGAGGATGTCTTTGGCTTCCTCGGCGGCCTGACGGTACCCCTGTGCGAGCGTGGTCGCGTGGATGTCCTGATCGAGGAGCTCCTCGGCCTTCTCGAGGAGTTCGCCCGCGACGACGACCGCGGAGGTCGTGCCGTCGCCGACCTCGTTCTCCTGGGTCTCGGAGACCTCGACGACCATGTTGGCCGCGGGGTGCTCGATGTCCATCTCCTTCAGGATGGTGACGCCGTCGTTCGTGACGACCACGTCGCCCGTCGAGTCGACGAGCATCTTGTCCATCCCTTTGGGACCGAGTGTGGTCCGGACGGCTTCCGCGACCGCGGTCCCGGCGGTGATGTTCATCGACTGTGCGTCCTTTCCTTGGGTACGCTGGCTGTCCTCGGAAAGTACGATCATCGGCTGGTTGCCCATTCGCTGTGCCATGTTCGGTTCAACGATTGATTGCCATTCTACATAAATCTTTTCCTAAGGGTCGTGAGAATCGACCGCACAGATACGGAAACGCATTGTGGGAACAGTTATCACGGTATGTTTATATACTAATCCGAGACCGCCCGCTCGGCGGCGAACGCTCCGGGTTTCTCGGCACGGCGAAAATATCCGACGCGGCTCAGACGGGACGAGCGGCCCGCCGATCGACTACCCGGTGAACTGGTGGAACTCCATCCCCTGGCGTTTCATCTCGTTGCGCTTGCGTTCGAGGAACGAGTACACCGAGCCGTGGGGCGCGCCGTCCAGGATCATCTCGGCGGCGCTCCGGACCACGTCGACCTGCGTGGGGTTGCCGATGATTCCCATCGTGGTGCCGTAGATCACGACGCTCGCGCCGGTCAGCTCCTCCATGAGCTCGCGCGTCCGGCCGTTCTCGCCGATGAGACGTCCCTTCTGGCGTTCGAGGTCGTTCTTGTTCCGGGCGGCGGCGTCGACGTCGATGAGGTCGAACATCATCATGTCGTCGTCGAGCAGCGACAGCGCCTCCTCGGGCGCGAACCCGCGGCCGATGGCCTTCACGATCTCGGGGCCTTTGAGCCCTCGGATGGGGTCGCCGGTCTTCTCGACCTCGACTTTCCCGTTCTCGGAGTCGATGTCGAGTCGCACCTCCGCGCGGCTCTCGATCTCGCGCATCGTCTCGCCTCCCTCCCCGATGAGAACGCCGATTCGGTCCTGCGGAATCTTCACATGTTGCATGCGTAGCTTTAGTCGCTCGGAGCGTTTTAAGCCTTTGTCCGCGCCGCTGGGCCGGGGCGGCTCCCGGCCGCGCGACCCGCCCGGTCCGCCCCGTCGGCCGACTCACCCGAACAGGTCCGTCCCGGCCGGTCGCGCTCGCGCGCGCTCGTCGGCGGTGAGCCGATACGGCTCCAGTTCGGCTTCGAGGTCGCCGAGCGCCGCCCGCCGCGCGCGGTGGGCTTCGAGGAAGTCAGCGATGCGCTCGGACGCGTGGGCCTTGAGCTCCCCGCTCAGCAACTCGCCGGCCCGGTACGCCTCGGCGAGCCGTTCCAGCCGTTCGTCGTCGTCCTCGAAGAAGAACGCGAGATACTGGTAGGCCACGTCCGCGTCGGGGTCGCCGCCGTGTTCGCGGTGGGCCGCGAGGCTCGATCGGCCGCCCGAGTGGGCGTGGTCTCGCACCTTCCGCTCGACGGTCTCGCGGTCGTCGGTCAGGTGGATCGCGGGCGCGTCGTCGGAACTGCTCATCTTGCCCGGCCCGTCGAGGGTCGGCAGGAACTTGCTCAGCAGGGCCGCGGGCTTGTCGGCGTCGACGGCCTCCTTTGCGGCGAGATCGCGGGCGAGTCGGACGTGGGGGTCCTGATCGGCCGCGATGGGGACGAGGGTGTCGTGTCGCCCGCGGAGTAACTGGGGCACGAGAAGGTGGGCGATCTGGACCGCCGGGTAGAACGACTGGCCGACGTTGTCCGGACTGCCGTAGGTCGCCTCGACCGTCGACTGGGTGAGCCGCTCGGCGAACCGCACCGCAAGCGGGTAGATCACGTCGGCGTCTGCGGTGTCGATCACGATCCGGGTCCGCTCGGGGTCGAAGCCGACCGCGAGGAGGTCCCGGAGGTTCTGGCGGGCGTACTCGCCGATCTCCCCGAGCGAGAGGTCCTTCGTGAAGTATTTCTCGTCGTCCGAGAGCGGCACGTAGACCGACGCGCCGATCTGCTCTTGGAGGTGCTTTGCGTGGTAGAACTGCATGGCGTGACCCAGATGCATCGGTCCGGAGGGGCCGACGCCGGTCACGACCGAGACGCGGTCGCCCCGCTCGACCGCGTCGAGAAACCGGTCTACGTCCCGCCCCGCGAAGAACACTCCTCGGCGGACCATCGGGTGCGGATCGGGAAAGCGCGATCGCTGTTCGTCGGTCACCTGCTCGGCGCCGAAGCGCTCGCAGAGTTCTCGGTAGTCGACGTCGCCTTCGACCGTCTCGGGCGTGACTGTACTCTCGTCGGTGTCGTGTGCTGGCATGGTGTCGTGACTGGTCGCTGTCGGTCGGCGGTCGGTGCGCGAGAAAGCGAGTGAGCGCCGCCGCCGTCGGCGCCCGGTGAGGCCGGTGCGCCGTCGGTCACGACACTGTCCGCTCTCCGGGCGAGCGCCAGCGCCAAGCGCGGAGAGCGAGACTCATCGGAGACAGCTACTCGCGTCGGCAATTTGAACCTTTCGTCTACCGGTCGGGGTCGGCGTTCTCGCGGATCCACGCCTCCAGATCGTCGCCGTGTACGTCCATCCCCTGTCGCTGGAAGAACGACGCGACGTTCGCACAGTCGCGGGTCAGAAAGTCGTCGCTGTTCGGGTGGTGGACCGTCACTGCCTGTCCGAGGTCGATGAAACAGAGTTCGCCGTCGTGGACGACGATGTTGTACTCGCTGAGGTCGCCGTGGACCAGCCCGACGTCGTAGAGCCGGCGCATGTACTCTCGGACCACCTCGAATGCGGTCTCGGGGTTTTCGAGGTGGGCGTCGTCGAGCGTGGGGGCGTGGTCGCCGTCGTCGCCCAGAAACTCCATCACGAGGACGTTTCGCTCGACCGCGATCGGGGTCGGGACCCGGACGCCCGCCTTTGCGGCGCGCTTGAGGTTAGCGAACTCCTTGCGGGTCCACGCCAGTACGACCCGCTTTTTGTTCCCGCCCAACTCCTCGAACCGGGGGTCGCCGACGAGGTACTCGCGCATGTCCCGAAAGTCCGAGGCGTTGATCCGGTAGATCTTGACCGCGACCTCGCCGTACGCCTCCCCGCCGAGAGCGAGGTAGACGGTCGCTTCTTTCCCCGAGGAGATGGGCCCGCCGAACGCGTCGACGTAGCCGTCCTGAACGAGCTTGTAGAGGGCCCCGAGCGTCGCGTCGTCGAACACCGACTGCTCAACTTTGAACTGCTCGGTGTTCTTGAGCCGCTCGCGGAACTGATTGAACTCCCGGTCGCGCTGGCGCTGGACCTTGTCGGCCTCGGTGTCGGATACGTCGATCTCCTCCCACTCGTCGCCGACGCCGTCGGCGTTCTCGGGTTCGAGTAGCCCGTACTCCTCGGTCATCTACCCCGACCTAGCGCGCCCAGCGATAAAAGGGTGGGCTTCGGTACCGAACGGCGAATACCCAGATTCGCGCCGCCGAGCCGTCCGCCGAATCGCTCGTCCCGACAGTCCACAGCGAGCACCAGCGCTCGCCCCGCGAGCGAGGGCAGGCCCGGGCGAGCGAATCGAGGAACCCTCGGGCGAGCGCCCGAGCGAAGCGAGGGCGCGAGGGGGGTGACCCCGTGGTTTTCATGAACGTTTTGCAAGGGCGCGCCGCTTGTGGCGCGCCCCCAGCAAACGGTTCTACTGGATGTGGCCTTCTTCCCGAAGCTGGTCGGCTTCCTGCTTCTCGTAGCGCCAGGTGATGTCGGCTTTCTCGTCTTGCCAGTCCCACGGCTCGACCAGTACCACGTCGTCTTCCCGGATCCAGATGCGCTTTTGCATCTTGCCCGGGATCCGAGCGGTTCGTTCCTGTCCGTCGGCGCATCGCACCTTCACGCGGTTCGCGCCCAGCATGTTAGTGACGGTGGCGAACACCTCGTCGTCTTCGGGCATGCGGAGGTTCTTCCGCCGTCCGCCGTCGTTGTCACTCATGTGCCCGCATTCGTCGCGGGGACGTTTAAATCCGCCGCAGCGCGGCTACGACCATCGTC
This sequence comes from Halorussus marinus, assembly GCF_004521895.1. Lineage (NCBI taxonomy): Archaea > Methanobacteriati > Methanobacteriota > Halobacteria > Halobacteriales > Haladaptataceae > Halorussus > Halorussus marinus. The sequence goes on along the minus strand of NZ_SBIR01000006.1, from coordinate 98,560 downwards.
CCGGAGCAACGGCTTTTAAGTCGCCGCCCGGCGCAGGCCACGGTATGTTGGACAAACTCGGCGCGAAAGGCATCGTCGGGGTGCTCCTGTTGGTCGCTGGGGTCGGCGTCATCGCCCTTCAGAACCTGATCATCGCGGCCGGCATCGGGCTGGTCGTGCTCGGCTTCGTGTTGACCGCGTGGGGGCTCGTTTCGGGACTGCTGGCGAGTTTCGGGATGGGTGGGATGATGGGCGGGGGCTTCGAGTAGTCGGCTACTCGACGGTCGTCGTCCCCTCGGCGGTGACCTCGGCCGCGAACGACGCGACGTCGGTCACGACCGCTTTGGCGACGTGGTTCTCCCGGAAGTACTCTCCCCGTCCGGGCTTTCCCTCGCCCGGCATGAACAGGTGGTTGAGCCGGGGGTACGTCCGGAAGCTGACGCCCGGGTCCTCGCCGAGCGCCTCGCGCAACTCCGCGAGGTCCTCCTCGACGGTGACCTGATAGTCGCGCTCGCCCTGCAACACCAGCCGGGGGGCGTCTATCTCCGCGGCGGCCGCCACGGCGTCGTACTCCCGAAGGCTCCGCCAGTACTCGTCGCCGCCGAGGTAGACGACCTCCTCGTCCGTGATGTTCCCCGACCGAATCTGCTCGACGATGCGTTCGGCTTGGTCGAGTTGGTCGCGCTCGGCGTCGGTCACCGTGCCGTCGCGCTCGGCGAGGTACTCGCTCTGGTCGGTGATCGCCTCGGTCACGGTCCGGGCCAGCGGCGCGAGCATGACGACGCCGGCGAGGTCGCCGTCCCGGGCCGCGATCCGGGGCGCGAGCGTCGCGCCGATGCTGTGGCCCGCGACGACGACGTCGTCGGCGGCGACCGCGTCGGTCTCGCGGAGCCGTTCGATCGCGGTCAGCGCGTCGTCGGTCACCGCCTCGTCGATAGTCACGTCCGCGAAATCGACGTCGCAGGCCTGCGTGCGCTTGTCGTATCGGAGGACCGCCACCCCTCGGGAGGCCAGCCCCCACGCGAGGTCCTTGTAGGGCTTGTTCGGCCCGACGGTGCCGTCGCGGTCGCTCGGGCCCTGCCCGTGGACGAGCACGACCCCCGGCGCCTCCTCGACGCCCTCGGGCACCGTCAGGGTCCCGCCCAGCGTGCAGTCGTCGGTCGCTTCCAGCGAGACCGCACGCTCGGTGAACGCCGACTCGTCGGCGTACGACGGCGCCGACCACTCGCCCGTGACTCGCCGGATCCAGAACCCCGCGATCCCCTCCGGGCCGAACGAGATTTCGACCTCGCGGCGACCGTTCTCGAACGTCGCGATCCCGGTCACCACGTCGACGCCGTCCTGCTCGACGGTCTCGAGCTCCGACAGCGACAGAAAGTCGCCGAGTTGGTCTTCGAGCCCGGTCCAGAGCTGTGCTAACTGGTCGGGGCTGATCTGCTCGGCGGCAGTCTGGTTGAATCGGTCGTGGGCGCGCTCGTAGGCCCCCTCGTCGATCAGGCCGACGAACTCCCGGGCGCGGCGCTTCGGGTCGGCCGCGTCCGCGGTGGTCGTCGCGTCCGCGTCTCCGGCGGTCTCGGTCGGCGTCTCCGCGGTCGTCGCGGTCGTCGACCGGTCGGCGCCCCCGCCCTGACAGCCGGCGAGCACGGCGGCCAGCGTCGATCCGGCGGCGGCCAGAACCTCTCGGCGGTCGATGCGACTCATCCCCCGTCGACGGGAGCTAACTGGCGTCGAGCGCCAGCTCCCGCGCGCGTCTCGGCGTGCATGGCTATCGGACCGAACGACTGACGGAAACTTGAGTGCTTGGTGAAGCGAGCTTCTATACGCGAGCTGTTAGGACCGGGACGCGGCGGCTACTCTTCGAGCTCCCGGAGTTTCTCGCGGCCGGGCGCGACGAGTTCGTTCAGGTACTCGGCCAGCGCGCCTTTCGCGTCCGCGGGGTGGAGCTCGCCGCCCTCGAGGTCCGCCGCCAGCGACTCGTAGTCGTCGTACTCCAGATCCCCGCCGTACTCGTCGGGGCGCTCGACGACGACCGTCTCGAACCGCGGGAAGACGTGGTACCGGAAGATCTCCAGCACGGGGTTTTCGAGGTCGCCCTCGGGGTCGCGGGTCGGCGGACAGAACGCCGAGTTGACCTTCTCCGCTATGTCCTCGGGGCTGTCTTCCATCGAGATGGTGACGCCCGAACTGCTCGACATCTTCCCCTCGCCGGTCCCGAGGTCCGCGAGGATCGGCGTGTGGAGACACGGCCGGGCGTCGTAGCCGATCTCGGGCAACTCCTCGCGCATCAGCATGTGGACCTTCCGCTGGTCGAGGCCGCCGACCGCGAGGTCGAGATCGAGGTACTCGATGTCGAGCGCCTGCATCAGGGGGTAGACGACGTGGCTGACCTTCGCGGTCTCGTCGCCCTGAATCTCGGCCATCGCGCGCTGGGCGCGGTTGAGCGTGGTGTCGAGTTCGAGCTTGTGGAGGTCGAGGGCGTACTCCTCGTCGAGTTGGTACTCCGAGCCGTAGACGAACTCGGTCCGCTCGGCGTCGAGGCCGTACGCGAGGAACTGCTGGCGCATCTTCTCTGCGGTCTCCTCTATCTCCTCGAAACTCCCCTTCCCGTTGAGGTAGGCGTGGACGTCGGCCAGCAGGACCACGACCTCCATGCCGGCCTCCTGGAGGTCGATGAGCTTGTTCGCGGTGAGCATGTGGCCGATGTGGAGCACGCCCGACGGCTCGTAGCCGACGTACACCCGCTTGCCCTCGGGGGCCTCGGCGAGCTCGCGCACCTCCTCGTCGGTGACGACCTCGTCGGTGTTGCGCGCGATGAGTTCGTAGGTATCCATACGCGAGGAGTGTCCCGCCCGCGGCTTTAGCGTTCCGGGACCGTGCCGCGGGCTCTCGTGGCCGGCGGTCTCGTCCGCCGGGCTACTCCGCACGCGCGCCCGACGAATCGTACTCGCGGTCGGCGCGGTGCTCGCTGATGAGCTGATCGAGCTGATCGGCCTTTCGTTCTTTCCGGCGCTGTTCGGCGCGGTCCTCCCAGTCGTCGATCACCGCCTCGATCTCGCTCTCGCGGGCGACCGCGAGCTCGTCGACCTCCTGTATCGTCACGTCGTCTGCGGGCCCGACCGGGATCTCGCGGTCGAACAGGATCTCGTCGGCGACGTCCGAGAGCCCGCCCCGTCCGATCAACACGACCTCCGGGTCGACCTCCGCGAGCCGCTCGGCGGTCGATCGCCCCGCCCCGGAGGCATCACGGAGGTAGATCACGTCGTCGGTCGCCAGCCCGAAGCTCTCGTGGGCCGACTCGATGGCGCCTTTCGTGAACTTCGCGATCGGCTTGACCGGCGCGAGCCCGGCTTTCTTCTCGGAGACGTCGCTGAAGTTCGAGTGGTCGAGCTTCCAGAGCTGTTTGAGCCGGTCGAGCTTCCCCTCCAGTTGCTCGATCTCGGTCTCGCGCTCGTCGAGTTCGCGCTCCAGTCGCTCGTTCTCGCGTTCGAGTCTGGTGACGGTCCGGCGCTCGCGGGCCTCCCGGCGCTCCTCGCGTCTGGCCTCCGAGAGCTCTTGTTCTAACTCCTCGATCCGGTCGTCTTTCTCCGCGACGGTGTCGTCGAGCTCCTCGACGTGGGCTTCGAGGCGCTCGACCTGCGACTCCAGTTGCTTGATGCGCTTTTCCTCGGCGGTGAGCTCGCGGGGCGTGTGCTCGGTCGTCTCTTCCTCGGAGTCGTCGTCCTCGAGCAGGTCGGCCAGCGCGGTCTCGACGGTGTCCTCGCCCGCGACCACGCGTGCGGTCACCTCCCCGCGGTCGACGTTCGGCGGGATCTTCTCGACGATGCGGTCGAACTGGTCCTCGTGGTCGTCGAACGCGTACAGCGCCGCCGCCATCGCGTCGCGCTCGTGGTCGTTGTCGTAGTCGTGCTCGCGGGTCCGGTGTTGCTTCTCGTCGATCGGGAGGTCCGAGGTCGGCTCCCACCCGGCGGCGTCGAAGCTCCGGCGGATCTTCTCGACGGTCTCGGGCATCGGCTCGACGTCGGCGGCCACCACGATCGGCCGGCCGCGCTCGATGATCCACTCGATGACCGCGGCGGTGTCGGCGGTGCGGGTGCTGAGCACGTCCAGCACGTTCCCGTCGAGGTCGGTGATCGCGACCGCCGTGGTCGTGCCCGGGTCGATCCCGACGAGGACGTGGTCCCGGCGCTTCGCGAGGGGTTCGAACTCGATGCCGTCGCGCCGGACGCGCTCGACTTCGACCCGGACGTCGCCCGACCGGCGGTTCGAGACCGGGATGTCCTCCGGGCGGGCCTCGACGGTGAAGACCGCGTTCGAGAGCCCGCCGTACTTCTCGGTCGCGTCCCGCTCGTAGTCGAGGCCCGCGCCGTCGAGTTCGCTCTCGATCTCCCTCGCTCGTTTCCGGACCGCGCCGTGGATCCGGCGAGTGTAGCGGTCCTCGGACCACCCGCCCTTTCCGGTCGAACGCCCGCGCGAGACCTTGATCTCGGTCGTGTCGGCGAACGCCGACACCTCGTGGCCGACGTTGCCCGCCGCGAGTCGGGCGGCCGCCTCGGCCTCGGCCATCGGTTTCTTGTCGTAGGGGACCCCGTGGCGGGAGGCGACCCGCGAGAGGGGTTCGGGTCGCTCGGCGCCGGTGACCTGTACGAGCCGCGTCCCGTCGGGGAGCTCGCTCAGGAAGTGGACGAGCGCGTCCTTGTCGGGCGCGAGCTCGTACATGTTGTCGGTCGCCACGAGCGCGGGCTCCTCGCGCTCGATGAGCCGCCGGAGCTTCCGGTGGCTGACCACGTCGCGGTCGACGTTCTCGCCGTCGAACGCGACGACGGCGTACGACGGGGCGTCACCCCTCACGTCCCCGCTCTGAACGTCGACGCCGAAAACGAGCGTGTCGAGCGCACTCGTACGCGTGTTCACGCCGACGGGTAGGGTCCCGCCGAATATAAATCCGGCGCGGGGCCGGGGTTTCGACGGCGCGAACGCGGACCGTCACTCCGTGCGGTCCGCGAGTATCTCGGCGGCCGCGTCGCCGAGCCGCCGCATGTCGTCCTCGGTCAGGTGAAACTTCGGCTCCCACTCGGCGGTGCCGAGGTAGTCGCTCACGACGAACATCGCCGCGGCGTCGACCCCGCGGTGGGCGGCCACGGTGAACACCGCCGACGCCTCCATCTCCACGGTGAGGACGCCCTCGCTCGCGTACGATTCGACCTCCCGGACGGTCTCGCGGTAGATCGCGTCGGTGGTCCACGACGGGCCGACGCGGTACGGCTCGTCTCGGTCGGCCAGCGTTCGGGTGATCCGATCGAACAGCGGTTCGGTCGGGCGGGCGAACTTCGCGGACTCCGCGTAGTGATGCGAGGTACCCTCGTCGCGGATCGCGCGATCGCAGACGATGAACTCGCCCATCTCGACGTCGTCCTGCAGACACCCCGCGAACCCGACTGAGAGGAACGCCTCGACGCCGTCGGCGGCGAGCTCCTCCACCATCATCGCCGCGGTGGGCGCGCCGATGCCGAAGTTCCCCATCACTCCGACGCGCCCGTCGAACTCGTCGAAGACGTAGAGATCGCCGTAGTAGGAGTCGACCTCGCGCCCGTCACGCGCGTCGGTCAGGTACTCCATCAACCCCCTGCTGTAGCAGAGGACGACCGCCTCGGGCACCGCCGGTGGGCCGGCGTCGGACTGGTCATCTCTGTACTCCACGCTCTTTTCGGGGGTGATGACGGCGTCCCCGCGGTGCTTGTCGGCGACGTTCGGGAAGGGCATTCTGTCAACCGACCGATTGTGCGGGCGCGATAAGTCCTTTACTCCGGTGTGAGGTGAGCTAACGTCCCGAACCGAGGGCCCACGCTACGCCGCCAGAGAAACGACGCGGGGAGCTACGTCGCGGTCTGCCTCTCCGAGAGTCGTTCGGCGACGGCCGCCCCGACTGCGCCGCCGAGGCCGCCGAGAAGCCCGAGGACGGCGGGTGCGACCGCGCCCGCGATGGCGACGACGCCGCCGAGCGCGGGCCGAATCGTGAACGACTCGTAGATCGCGACGTAGAGCACGAGGAGCCCGCCGACGCCGCCGCCGTACGTCCCATGCCAGAGCCCGCTCGCCGGCGACGCCGTCGTCGCGCCGACGACCGCCCCGACGAGCGCGCCGATACCGAGATACCCCGCGAGCGGGACGCGACCGGCAAGCGGCGGGGACGACGCGAGGACGAACAGGCCGGCGAACGCGCAGGCCACGGCGGCGACCGGTCGGAACGCGGTGCGGTCGGGCTTCCCGACGACCGCGTCGATCGCCGAGAGGAGCGCGAGCACGACCGCCCCGCCGAGGCCGAACGACAGCGCCGCGATGGCGCCGCCGTCGGGACCGGCGGTCGCGTACCCCAGTCCGCCGGCGGCGAGCGCTCCGATCAGTCCGGCGCGGGCGACGGTGTCGGGGTTCACGGTCAGGTCGCTCACACCGAGGCGAAATAAAACCAGCTACGCGTCGGGGAACGGAACCTCCCGGACTTCGCCGTCCTCGGGGACGAACGCCTCGCCGTCGAACGCCTCGCGGGCCTCTCGGAGGTGGTCGGAGACGTCCCCGCCGTACCGCGAGGAGATGTGGGTGAGCGCGAGCCGGACGACGCCGGCCTCGGCGGCGAGTTCGGCGGCCTGGCGCGCGGTCGAGTGGCCGGTCTTTCGCGCGCGCTCGATCCGATCGTCGGCGAAGGTGGCCTCGTGGACCAGCATGTCGGCGCCCTCGGCGACCGCCGCGACGTCGTCGCTCGGTCGAGTGTCGCCGGTGTAGACGAACCGGCGGCCGGGCCGGGGGTCGCCGACGACCTGCTCGGGCCGAACGACGGTGCCGTCCTCGAGCTCGACCGGCTCGCCGTCGTGGAGCCGAGAGAACGCCGGGCCGACGGGGACCCCGAGCTCCTCGGCGCGCTCGCGATCGAACCGCCCCTTGCGGTCGTCCTCGACGAGCGCGTAGCCGATCGAGTTGGCGTCGTGGTCGGTGCGGAACGCCCGGACCTCGTAGTCGTCGCGTCGGACCGCGACCTCCCCGGGTTCGACGCCGTAGACGTGGACCGGATACGACGGCTGGTTGCCCGCGGCGTGGACGAGCGACTCGATCTCGGCCTCGGTCCCCGCGGGCGCGTAGACGGTGAGCGGGGCCTCCCGGTCGTTGAAGTCCCACGTCTGGACGAGCCCCGGGAGCCCGAGTACGTGGTCGCCGTGGAGGTGGGTGACGAACACGTCCGAGACCGTGAACCCGGTCCCGAACCGCATCATCTGTCGCTGGGTCCCCTCGCCGGCGTCGAACAGCAACCGGTCGCCCTCCCGGTTTACCATGACGGCGCTCAGATTCCGCTCTGTCGTCGGCACTGCCCCGCCGGTTCCGAGAAAGGTCACTCGCATCGACATCCTCGGCGGAGGTACGGCGACGACGCGGAAAGCGCCTTCGAAACGGCCCCCGCATCGGACAGATTGAATCGGTGGAAACAACGCGTTACGACCGCGCGCACGCTCGCGGAACTCTCGAATACTCCCTGCCTACCCGGTCGTATCTCGCTGTTACGCGTGTGAACAGTCGTTTCCGTTTATTCGCGGTCTCGTCGTTCGCTTTCGTGCGGACTGGGGGTTACAATGACACGCGACACAAAGACTATTAGCGCTGTGTTCATGGCCGTCCTTCTCGTCCTCGCGAGCGGGACAGCGGTATCACTCGCGGCGACGGATACCGGAAGTACGGCTGTGGGGGCAACAGACGCGTTACAGGAGACGACAGAGGAACCGACGACCGAAGCAGTCGACGAAGAGACGACTGAGTCGGCCGGCGAAGAGACCACCGCGGCGGCGGAAGCCGCGGCGAGCGTCACGATCAACGATCAGGAGTCCGACGGCGAGCAGATCGTCATCGACTCCGTGACGATGGACGAGGGCGGCTTCGTCGCGATTCACGACGAGACGCTCCTCGAGGGCGACGCTCTCGGTAGCGTCGTCGGCAACTCCGTCTACCTCGAACCGGGAACCCACGAGAACGTGACCGTCACGCTCGCCCGGCCCATCGAGGAGACTCAGACGCTCATCGCCATGCCGCACTACGACACGAACGAGAACGAGGTCTACGACTTCGTGATCGCCAGCGGTGGGGCCGACGGCCCGTACGTCGCTGACGACGAGCCCGTGGTCGCGCAGGCGACCGTGAGCGTCGGTGCGGAAGAGCCCGCCGAGACCGAGACTGAGACAGAGGAGCCGGTGGAGACTGAGACAGAGGAGCCGGTGGAGACTGAGACAGAGGAGCCGGTGGAGACTGAGACCGAGGAACCGGCCGAAACAGAGACTGAAGAGCCGGCCGAAACAGAGACTGAAGAGCCGGCCGAAACAGAGACTGAAGAGCCGGCCGAAACAGAGACTGAAGAGCCCGCCGAGGAGCCGAGCGAACAGCAGCAGCTCGTGTTCAAAATCGAGCAGATGAACATCGACCGCTGGTCGTTCGTCGCCGGCGACGAGGAGACTCCCGACCGGACCGAGACCGTCAGCGACATCACGATCGTCGACCGCCGCGTCGAGATCAACCTCTCCGAGCTGATGCAACAGCAGGCTCAGATGACCGACCAGCAGCAACTCACGACTCAGGACCCCGAGGAGGTCCAAGAGCAACTGCAGGAGAACCTCTCGCAGGATCTCGAAACGGTCCGGTTCGTCATCGAGGACGTGACCGTCGAGAACGTCACGTTCGTGATCACGGCGCCCGAGGACATGGAGATGCCCGCGCCGCCCGCCGAGATGGAGACCGAGACCACGACGGAAGAGGAAGCCGAGGAGACGACCGAGGCAGAGGAGACGACTGAGGAAGAAGTCGAAGAGACGACCGAGGCAGAAGAGACGACTGAAGAGGAAGCTGAGGAGACAACCGAAGAGGAAGCCGAGGAGACGACTGAAGAGGAAGCAGAAGAGACAACTGAAGAGGAAGCAGAAGAGACAACTGAAGAGGAAGCCGAGGAGACAACCGAAGAGGAAGCAGAAGAGACAACTGAAGAGGAAGCCGAGGAGACGACCGAGGCAGAAGAGACGACTGAGGAAGAAGTCGAAGAGACGACCGAGGCCGATCTCGAATCGTTCGACGTCTCGGAACTCGACGCCCCCGAGAGCGCTGAGGTCGGCGACACCATCACCGTGAGCGCCGTCGTGACCAACCCGAACGACGTCGAAGCCAGTCAGGACGTGGCCTTCCGCCTCGAAGGCGACGTCGTCGAGAGTAAGGCCGTCACGATCGCGGCCGACGACGAGACGACCGTGACCTTCGAGATCGACACGTCCGAACTTGCGGCCGGCGAGTACATCCACGGCGTCTACACCGACGAGTTCGGTGAACTGGGGATCATCGCGCTGAACGAACCGACCGCCGAGGAGACGACCGAGGTCGCAGAGACCGAGACGCCGACCGAACACGAGGAGACGACCGAAGTCGTCGAGACCGAGACGCCGACTGAAACCGAGGAGACCTCTACCATCGTCGTCGAGACGATGACTGAGACGACCGAATCCGAGGCCTGACGACCGGCGCCTCTCTTTTCGCCGCCGCGAGCAACCGACCGATTCTTACCTGCTGGCTCCCTACTCGCGGGTAATGGACGCGCCGCTGTGGACCGAGACGTACGCGCCCGACCTCGCCGACCTGCCGCAGGCCGAGGTCAGGGAGTACCTCCAGAAGGCCGTCGAGGAGCCGATCAACCTCGTGCTGTACGGGCCCTCCGGCGCGGGCAAGACCGCCGCGGTCCGGGCGCTGGCCCGCGAGGCCCACGAGGACCCCGACAACGACCTCGTCGAGATCAACGTCGCGGACTTTTTCGGGATGACGAAAAAGGAGATCGCGTCGGACCCGCGGTTCGCGTCGTTCATCGACAGCAAGCGCCGGCGAAACTCCTCGAAAGCCGACCTCATCAACCACGTTCTCAAGGAGTCGGCGAGTTACTCGCCGGTCTCGGGGGCGTACAAGACCGTCGTGCTCGACAACGCCGAGGCCATCCGCGAGGACTTCCAGCAGGCGCTCCGGCGGGTGATGGAGCGCCACCACGAGGCGACCCAGTTCGTCATCACCACTCGCCAGCCCACGAAGCTCATCCCGCCGATCAAGTCCCGGTGTTTCCCGGTCGCGGTTCGGGCCCCGACTCCCGACGAGATCGTGGCGGTCCTCGAACGCATCGTCGAGGCCGAGGGCGTCGAGTACGACCGCAAGGGCCTGGAGTTCGTCGCCGGCTACGCCGAGGGCGACCTCCGGGAGGCCATCCTCGGCGCCCAGACCACCGTCGAGACAGAGGGCGAACTCACCCGGACGGCCGCCTTCGAGGTCCTCCGGGACGTCGGCGTCGAGAGCGACGTCGAGGAGATGCTCGACGCCGCGGAGGCCGGGGAGTTTCAGGACGCCCGCAAGACGCTCGACGACCTGCTGGTCGACGAGGGGTACAGCGGCGAGGAGGTGCTCCACGAGATCCTCGATCTGGCTCACTCGGGGCGATACGCCGGCGACGACCTCGCGGAGTTGACGGTGCTCGCCGGCGAGATCGACGCCGATCTCGCCGACGGGACCAGCGACCGGGTCCACGTCGGCCACCTGCTCGCGGAACTCGGGGCGGCCACCGAGGCGTGAGCGCGGCGGCGCCCGCGTTCCCTAAGTGAACGCCGGTCGTCCTACGGCTACTCTTCGGCCAACCGGCGGTTGAATCTTACTTCTGATAATTGGGAACGAAGAATTATACTAGCGGAGTCGAAGGCCTCGTTAAATGGTAGACCAGACCGTTCTCTGCATCGGCGCGGACGACGATGTCGAGGATATGGCGGCGGCGCTCGACGAAGAGGCCGATCTCGCTCCGATCGCCCGGACCTCGGTGGCCGAGGCCACCGCGTTTCTCGACACCGAGTCGGTCGCGGCGGTCGTGACCGAGTACGAACTGTCGGACGGCACGGGTCTCGACGTCGTCGACGCGATCCGCGATCACGCACCGCAGACGCCCTGCGTCCTCTACACAGACGTCTCTCCGAGCGACATCGACACCGCGTCGTTCGAGGACGCCATCGTCGAGTACCTCAACCGGGACCTCCCCGACGCGGCCGACCGACTCGGGTTCGTGGTGGACGACGTCATCGCTCACAGCGCACAGGTCGGGTTCCTCGTCCCCGACGACGAGGACTCCCGGCTCGCGGCGCTCGACTCCTACGATGTCGACGACCTCCCGATCGAGGAGAGCTTCGACCGCCTGACGGACCTCATTTCGAGCCACTTCGACACCGCGGTCGCGTTCATCGGTCTCATCGACGAGCAGGAAGAAGACATCCTCGCCTGTACGGGCGGCGACTGGGATTCGATCACCCGCGAGGAGACGATCTGCACCCACAGCATGCTCCAGGAGGACGTGATGGTCGTCGAGGACATCAGCGAGGACAAGCGCTTCGCCCAGAACCAACAGCTCCACGACCTCGGAATCGTCTCTTACGCCGGCGCGAACATGACGACCCCGGAGGGCCAGACCATCGGGCAGGTGTGTCTCATCGACCACGAGCGCCGGTCGTACTCCCCCGAACAGCGGGCGCAACTCCAGCAGTTCGCCGAGACCGCGATGGAGATCCTCGAACTCCGTCAGTCGCTTCTGGAGGCCTCCGACGCGGAGGTGGCGCCATGAGCCTCACCGAGACGGCCCAGTTCGAGATCCCGAATCTCCCGCTGGCCGCGTTCGAGGACGGGACGAGCGTCCTGTTGACCGGCGACGACACTGACCTCCTCGAATCGGTCTTCTACCGGCTCGTCGCCGCCCGGGAGGACGAGCGCTCGCTCGTGCTGGCGACCGAGGCCTCCGGTCGAGCGGTCAACCGCGGTCTCGACGGCGCGGCCGACGGCGCCAGCGATCGGTCGGCGGTCCTCACCTGCGCCGGCCCCGACGCGGCCGAGAACGTCACCGGCGTCGACGATATCGCCGACCTGACGGGGCTCGGGATGCAGTTCTCGACGCTGGTGGCCGACTCTCAGGCGACGACCGGTCGGCTCCGCGCGGGTATCCTGCTGTGTTCGAGCATCTGCGCCGCGGTCGACGACACGCGGTCGGTCTACCGGTTTCTCAACTCGAATCTGCTCAGCCAACTCCGGCGCAACGAGGCGGTCGGCGTCTGCGCGCTCGACACCAGCGCCGACATCGGGACCAACGTCGACAGCTTCCTCGCCGGCATGAAAGCCTCGTTCACGGGCCGCATCGACGTCGAGGCGGACGGCCCCGGGCGGGCGATCCTCCACGTCTCGGGCCTCGGAGACGACCGGTCGGTCGAGGTCTCGCTGTAACCGTCGATCACGGGGGCCCCGACTCGCCGTCGAGCACGACGACGTGTCGGTCCAGCGATCGGTGGACTCGGCGCTCGAATTCGGCTTCGACGGTCCAGCCGACGTCGCGGGCCTCGCTCGCCCACGACCGGTCGCCGACCACGACCGCGCGGTCGGCCACCCGGCGAGCCTCCGCGAGCGCGCCCGCAACGAGGTCGTCGAGATCGAGGTTAGCGATCTTCGACTGGCGGCCGTACGGGGCGTCGAACACGACGGCGTCGATCGCGCCGTCGGGGAACGGGAGGTGGGTCGCGTCGCCCTGCACGGTCGCCCACTCGCCCGTCGCCCGGTCGTCGGCGCCGAGATACCGATCGAGGTTCCGGGCCGCGCCCCGGGCCATCTTGCGCTGGGCGTCGGCGCCGTAGGCGCTCGCGCCCGCGAGCCCGGCCTCGATGAGCACGCCGCCGGTGCCACACATCGGATCGAGCACCGTCGCGCCGGGCCGCGCGCCGGCGACGTTGACCAGTGCGCGCGCCAACAGCGGGTCCATCCCGCCGGGCTGGAAGAAGGGCCGGTCGGTCGGTTTGCGGGTCCCGTAGTCGCGCACGCTCTCGGCTTCGAGCCACCCCACAACGCACGTCTCCCCGGCGAACACCGCCCGGAGCTCGTGGTCCGGGTCGTCGAGGTCGACCGCGTAGCCCCGATCGACGAGCGCCTGTCCGAGCGCGCGCTCGGCGCGCTGGGTGTCGACTTCGGCGGTGTCGCGGACGGTCCGGGCTCGGACCGCGACGGTGCCCTCGCGGTCGAGGCCGGCGGCGTCCACGAGCGTCCGGGCCGACGCCACACTGGCGTCGGTCCGCCCGACCACCTCGATCGCGCGGCGGGTGTAGGCGAGGTTCCGAACCCGGTCGGTGACCGTCGTCGCGGTCGCCACCCCCGGCGCGATCACCTCGACGCCGGTCGCTGCGCTGGCGGCCTCGGCGGCGGCGAACCGATCGTCCTCTCCGGCGAACTCCAGGGCGTACACGGGCTATCGGAGTCGGTCTCCCGACTTGGGGGTTTCGGCTTTCGTCCTCCGCGGGAGCATAAAAACCGGCAATCGACGTGTCAGTGGGGAGTACCAACCTTTATAAGCCTTAAATACGACATTTAAGTCGCATATGACCGACCCAAAGGAGACCATCAACATTGAAAACGTGGTCGCCTCCACCGGAATCGGGCAGGAACTCGACCTCCAGAGCGTGGCCATGGACCTGGAAGGCGCCGACTACGACCCGGAGCAGTTCCCCGGTCTCGTCTATCGGACCCAGAACCCCAAGTCCGCGGCGCTCATCTTCCGGTCGGGCAAGATCGTCTGTACCGGCGCCAAGAGCACCGCCGACGTCCACGAGAGCCTCGAGATCGTCTTCGACAAGCTCCGAGAGCTCCAGATCGACGTGAACGAGGACCCCGAGATCGTCGTCCAGAACATCGTGACCTCCGCGGACCTCGGTCGCAACCTCAACCTCAACGCCATCGCGATCGGCCTCGGCCTGGAGAACATCGAGTACGAGCCCGAGCAGTTCCCCGGTCTCGTCTACCGGCTCGACGAACCGGAAGTCGTCGCGCTCCTGTTCGGGTCGGGCAAGCTCGTGATCACCGGCGGCAAGAAGCCCGAAGACGCCGAGCAGGCGGTCGACAAGATCGTCTCGCGACTCGAAGACCTCGGCCTGCTCGAATAGCGCGCCCGACCGAACGGTTCACGACTCCTTTCTGTGGCGTCGCGCTCCCCCGACGGTCGGCCGGCGCGACCGCGCCGAACCGGCAGTCACAAACCGTCCGCGTCCAAGGTCCGAACATGGCAGTCCCGGTCGTCGCACTGGTCGGTACGTTCCTGTTGACCGTGCTGTTTTACGCCGTAACCGCCCACCTCGCCGCCCGATACGTGCTCGGGGGCGTCCCGTTCGTCCGGGCGCTCGCGGTCGGAGTCGTCCCGGCGGTGATCTCGTTCGCCCTCCAGGCCTACCAGAACCCGGGCGTCATCATCGTCCTCGCGCTCGCCGCGGACTTTTTCGCCATCCGGGCGATCTACCGGCTCCGGTACCGGACTGCGGGGCTGGTCGCGGTCGCCCACTACACCCTGAGCGCGATCCTCGGCATCACGATCTTCAATCTCGTGCGACTGCTCTCGACCGCCCCGACGTGACCTCCCGACTCGGCGTCACTCCACCAGTCGCTCGATCTCGGTGACGAGGATCCCGCTCGCGCCGACCGACTTGAGATCGTTGATGGTCTCGAACACGTCGCGCTCGTCGACGACCGCGTGGACCGCGACCGTCTCGTCGCCGTCGGTCTCGCCCTCGACGTTCATCACGGTCGGGCCGCCCAGTCCCGGGATCACGTCCCGGACCTCGTCGAGGCGGTCTTCGGGCGCGTTCATCATCAGATAGCGCTTGCCGTCGGCCGACAGCACCGACCGGAGCGCCATCACGACCTGTTCGACCTTCGGGTCGTCGACCGCGTCCTCGCGGGCGAACAGGTAGACCGAACTCGACAGCACCTCGTCGACGACCGCGAGCCGATTGACCTTGAGGGTGGTGCCCGTGGAGGTGATGTCGATGATGGCGTCGGCCATCTCGACGTGGGGCGTGAGTTCGGTCGCGCCGCTGACCTCCACGATGTCGGGGTCGACCCCCTGCTCGTCGAAGTACCGCCGGGCGACGTTGGGGAACTCGGTGGCGACGGTCTTGCCCGCCAGATCGACGACGGCCTCGATGTCGCCGTCCTCCGGGGCGGCGAGCACGAGCCGACACCGGCCGAACTCCAGGTCGAGTAGCTCCTCGACGTTGCCGGGGTCGGCCTCCCGGACCTGATCGAGCCCCGTGATCCCGGCGTCGGCCGCGCCGTCGCTGACGTACTCGGGAATGTCGGCCGCCCGGGCGAACAGCAGGCTCACCTCGGGGTCGACCGTGTCTGCGTAGAGCTTGCGGTCCGCGCCGTCGACGGCGTGGAGCCCGGCGCGTTCGAGCAGTTCCATCGACGGCTCGTGGAGTCGGCCCTTGTTCGGGACGGCGATTCGCATACGAGCACTGTCGGACTCCGGGGGCAACTACCTTTTCATCCGCGCCGTTCGGGACCGCGAGACGGGCCGAACGCGAGCGATGGAAACGAATTTGGCGGCGGGCTGACGAGACCGGCGTATGGCTTCGCTCCTCCCGTCCGTCGGTCCGCTGGCGGCGGTCGCGGCCGTCTCTGTCGCCTCGTTCGCGGCGCTCCGACTCGTCGCGTGGTGGGCGACGAAGGCCCCGCCCAAGCGCGCGATGGCCCGCATCCGCCGGGCGCTGGCCGTCGGACTCCCGGCGACCGGACTCGCCGCGCTGTTCGCGGCGCTCGCGACCGACGCGCTCGAACTGACCGATACCGCGATCCGCGCCGCGAGCCCGTTTCTCGCGGCGTCGCCGATCGGAGCCGTGCTGACGTGGGCTCCGACGCTCGCCGGCGTCGTCGTCGCCGTGGTCGCGGGCTACCTCGGCGCGTTCCCGTCCGTCCGAGCGCTCAGGGACGCAGAGCTGTCGGCGGCCGCCGCCGCGCTCGGGCTCGGGCGGTGGCTCGCGGTCTTTCTGGGTCTCGTGGTGGCGGCCGTCGGCTCGCTGAGCCTCCTCCCGTCGGGGCTCCTGCGCGCGACCGGTCCCCTGTTGGGCGTTCTCGTCGCGGCGATCGCGGTTCTGCTCGCGGCCCAGCCGCGGCTCGTCGGCCTGTTTCGCTCGACCCGGGCCCCGACCGACGCCGAGCGCGACCGGCTCGACCGGCTCGCAGATCGCGCCGGCCTCTCGCCGCGGTCGGTCGCGATCATGGAACTCGACGGCGATCCGACCGCGACGGCGATGCTCGCGGGACTGCCCGGCCGCCGCCACCTGTTGGTCACCGACTACCTGCTCGACCGGTTCGACGACGACGTCGTCGCGGCCGTGCTCGCGAGCCGAGCCGGCCGCGCCCGGCGGTACTACCGCGAGTACAAACTCCTCGTGGTCCTGATCGGTGCCGGGGTGGCGATCGGCGCCCTCTCGGGCGACGTGAGCGCGCTGGCCGACCTCGGAACGCTCCCGTTCGTCGGGCTGTACGGCGGCCTGCTGGTCGCGCTCGCGGCCGTCGGCAAGCGACTCGTCTTCGCGGCCGACGACGACGCGGTCGACCGCGTCGGCGCCGAGACCTACGCCGAGGCGCTCGAAGCGATCGCGGACGAACACCGGCTGAGCTACGAGTCGGGCCGGCTCGCCGCGCTCGTCGCGATGCGGCCCCCGCTTGGCGACCGGCTCGATCGGCTCTGGGGACGATTCGAGGACTGACCGCCCCGCGCGACCGAACCCGATGGATTGACACGCCGCCCGCGTGAACCCCGAGCCATGACGACGCTCCGAATCGCGGGCGGACGGGTCCTCCGACCCGATCTGACCGTCGAGCGAGCCGACGTGGTGGTCGATCAGGACGACGGGACGATCGCGGCGGTCGGCGATCCCGAGTCGGTGCCGGCGGGCGACGAGCGCCTCGACGCCGGCGACTCGCTGGTGATTCCCGGCCTCGTGAACGCCCACACGCACGTCGCGATGACGCTCCTGCGGGGGTACGCAGACGACAAGGAACTCGACGCGTGGCTCCGGGAGGACATCTGGCCCGTCGAGGCCGCGCTCACCGGAGACGACGTCCGGGCCGGCACCGAACTCGGGCTCGTCGAGATGATCCGGTCGGGCACGACCGCGTTCGCGGACATGTACTTCCACGTCCCCGAGATCGCCGCGGCCGTCGAGGAGGCTGGACTGCGCGCCCGCCTCGGCCACGGCGTGGTCACGGTCGGCAAAGACGAGGCCGACGCCCGCGAGGACCTCGAAACGAGCCTCGACGTCGCGCGGGAGTTCGACGGGGCGGCCGACGGTCGGGTTCGGACCGCGTTCATGCCACACAGCCTCACCACCGTCGGCGAGGCGTTCCTCCGTGAGTACACCGCCGAGGCTCGGGCGGCCGACGTGCCGGTCCACTACCACGCCAACGAGACCGCCGACGAGGTCGAGCCGATCGTCGACGAGCGCGGCGAGCGCCCGCTCGAATACGCCCGCGACTGTGAGATGACCGGCGACTCGGCGTTCGTGGCCCACGGCGTCCACGTCGACGAGGCGGAGATCGAACTGCTCGCCGAAACCGGGACGGGCGTCGTCCACTGTCCGGCCTCGAACATGAAGCTCGCGAGCGGGATGGCGCCGGTCCAGCGGTTGCTCGACGCGGGCGTGGGCGTCGGGCTCGGGACGGACGGGGCGGCCTCGAACAACGACCTCGACCTGTTCGACGAGATGCGCGACGCCGCGATGGTCGGCAAGCTCGCCGCGAACGACGCCAGCGCGGTGCCGGCCGAGCGCGTCGTGGAGATGGCGACGCTCGGCGGCGCCGACCTGCTCGGGTTCGACGGCGGTCGGATCGAGGCGGGCGCGAACGCCGACCTCGCGGTCGTGGATCTGGCGGCCGCCCACCTCACGCCCCGCCACGACCTCGTGAGCCACCTCGTCTACGCGGCCCGCGGGTCGGACGTGCGCCACACCGTCTGTGACGGCGAGGTGCTGATGCGCGACCGGGAAGTCCTGCCCCTCGACGCCGACGCGGTTCGGGCCCGGGCCGAGGAGCGAGCGGCCGCGGCGGTCGAGCGCGCCGAGTGATCTCGCGGCACTGTCAGGTCGACGGAAACGCGCCGTTGAACGATCAAAGATAAACGATCAGAACTATTTTTAAACCGTCTCAGCGGATTTGTGGCTCTCTCGTCGTCGCGGTGAACGGTCCGAACCAATTGTACGGCAATCGGGGTTTAATCGGACGTTTCCCGTAGCACCGAGCGCATGAGATCGAAGAAACGACTGCTTTCGGTCGCGATGGCCGGCGTACTGATCCTGTCGGCGTTCGCCGCCGCGGGCGTCGTCAACGCCGCGGCCGCGAACGACGCGACGGCGAACGAGTCGCTCGTCGTCGGGATCGAGCAGGACGACGACGGCGAGGCGACCGTGAGCGTGACGCAGAACGATTCGACTGTCGAGAACGCGAGCGTGACCGTCGACGCGACGACGGCGAACGTCACGTACGACGGCGCGGGGAACTACACCACCGACGACGACGGCGAAGTCGAACTCCCCGCGCCCGGACAGAACGTGACCGTGGCGATCACCGCCACCGCCGACGGCGCGACCGGTTCGGCGACGGCCGACCTGACCGTCGGAGAGTCCGACGACGAGGCGGGGAGCTTCGGACAGCTCGTCTCCTCGTTCGTGACCGAGATGCTCGACGCCGGGAGCAACGACGGCGGCCTCGGACAGGCGGTCTCGGAGTTCGTCACGAACAACAACCCGGGCAACGCCGGGAACGCGCCCGACGACGCGGGCCGACCCGACGACTCCGGGAAGCCCGACGATGTCGGGAACGCGTCCGAGGACGCCGGGAAGCCCGACGACGTCGGCCCCGACGGTGACGACGAGGACGACGAGCGCGGACCGCCCGAGCACGCCGGTCCCGACAGCGACGACGAGAGCAACGAGACCGCGGACGGGGACGCCGACGAAGAACGGCCTGAGGCCGCGGACGCCGACGACGAAGAAGAGACTGACGCCGACGAAGAAGAGACTGACGCCGAGACCGCGGACGCCGACGACGAAGAAGAGACTGACGCCGACGAAGAAGAGACCGACGACGAGGACGAAGACGGCGACGACAATCCCGGTAACGGAAACGCGGCCGGGAACAACGGAAACGGCAACGGTAACTGATCCGACCGCCGACGCCCAGAGACCGACGATCGGTCGCGTCCGGCTTCGGTAGCGTTTTGGGCGCGGTAGCCCTCTGTTCGCGCATGGTAGACTACCCGGCGATCAGCGAGCAGTTAGACGACATCGAGTCTGCTCGCGAAGATGGCCACCGGAAGATAGACTGGGCGCGCGAACACATGCCGATCCTGACCGCGCTCCAGGCTGAGTTCGACGCCGAGAAGCCCTTCGAGGGCCAGCGCATCGGGATGGCGATGCACGTCGAGGCCAAGACCGCGGTGCTGGTCGAGACCCTCGCGGAGGCGGGTGCGGACGTCGCGGTCACGGGGTGCAACCCCCTCT
The DNA here is from genome assembly GCF_004521895.1 of Halorussus marinus. NCBI lineage: Archaea > Methanobacteriati > Methanobacteriota > Halobacteria > Halobacteriales > Haladaptataceae > Halorussus > Halorussus marinus. Next base: position 79,184 of record NZ_SBIR01000006.1, on the reverse strand, counting down.
CGACCCACGGCGACGTGAGCGCCGCGCTCGACGAGCATCCCAAGATCACCTCCTACGCCAAGCGCGGGGTCGACGACGAGGAGTACTACGAGGCCATCGAGGCGGTCATCGCCCACGAGCCGACCGTCACGGTCGACGACGGGATGGACCTCGTCGCGGCCATCCACGAGGACTACCCCGAGCTGATCGACTCCATCATCGGCGGCTGTGAAGAGACCACCACGGGCGTCCACCGCCTGCGCGCGATGGACGACGACGGCGCGCTCGAGTACCCCGTGTTCGCGGTGAACGACACCCCGATGAAGCGACTGTTCGACAACGTTCACGGGACGGGCGAGTCCTCGCTGGCGAACATCGCGATGACCACGAACCTCTCGTGGGCGGGCAAAGACGTCGTGGTCGCGGGCTACGGCTACTGCGGGAAGGGCGTCGCGAAGAAGGCCGCGGGCCAGAACGCCAACGTCATCGTGACCGAGGTCGAGCCCCGCCGCGCGCTCGAAGCCCACATGGAGGGCTACGACGTGATGCCGATGGACGAGGCCGCCGCGGTCGGCGACGTGTTCCTGACGACCACCGGCAACCGCGACGTGATCACCGCCGACCACTTCGAGCGGATGAACGACGGCGTCCTGCTCGCGAACGCGGGCCACTTCGACATCGAGATCAACCTCGACGAGCTCGCCGAGATGGCGGTCGACGAGCGCGAGGCCCGCGAGGGCGTCCGAGAGTACGAGCTACAGGACGGCCGCCGGCTCAACGTCCTCGCGGAGGGGCGGCTGGTGAACCTCGCCAGCCCGATCGCGCTCGGCCACCCGGTCGAGGTGATGGACCAGAGCTTCGGCGTACAGGCCGTCTGCGTCCGGGAACTGGTCGAGAACGGCGCCTCGGACAGTTCGAGCGAGGAGGGCGACCAGTACGAGGCCGGCGTCCACGAGGTTCCCGACGACCTCGATCGGGAGATCGCCGAGATCAAGCTCGACGCCGAGGGCGTCGCGTACGACGATCTGTCCGACGAGCAAGAAGAGTACATGGGGAGCTGGCAGCACGGGACGTAAGGCCGCCCGATCGTCCGCCCCGGTCCCGGCGGACTTAACACCCCGAAGGAACGACGATTCGATATGACCGACGCGACCGAGCTCTCGGGGGGTGTCTGATGTCGAACGCCAAGGGGGATCGCCGCGAGCGCGAACTCGTCAACCGGCTCGACGAGGCGGGGTTCGCGGTGATGCGCGCGCCCGCGTCCGGGTCGGCGACCGAGCGCGAGCTCCCGGACGTGCTGGCCGGCGACAGCGAGGTGTTCTACGCCATCGAGGCCAAATCGAGCGCGGGCGATCCCATCTACCTCACAGGCGAGGAGGTCGAGGCGCTTGTGTACTTCAGCCGGAACTTCGGCGCCAAGCCCCGGATCGGCGTGCGGTTCGACCGGGAGGACTGGTACTTTTTCCACCCCGGCGAGCTCTACACCACCGACGGCGGCAACTACCGGGTCAAGCTCGAAACCGCGCTCGCCGACGGCACCGACTTCCCGGAGCTCGTGGGCCACTCCGAGCAGGCGACGCTCGGCGAGGCGGGCGAGGACGACCACGACGCCGCGGTGCTCGATCTCCTGTCGGCGGTGAAACGCGGCGACATCTCCGTCGAGGAGGCGGCCGCGGCGCTCGACGGGTAGCGAGAAAATCCGACCCGCACAGGTCGCCGTGCTACGCGGCCGGCTCGAAGTCCCCGAGCGCAGACTGGTCTTCGGCGTCCGAGCCGCCCCCTTCGGTGGACTCGCCCCGACGGGCGAGCCGCCCGCGCGGGAACGAGTAGTGACGGAGGTGGTGGGGCCGGAAGTCGTCGGCGTCGAGCCCGGCCGGCACCGGGTACATCGCCTCGACGACCACGTCGTCGGCCCGGTAGCCCTCGTTTGTCGAGTAGTCGGCGACGGTCACGTCCCGGCCGGTCACGTCCACCTCGTCGGCCCGGCGGTCGGTCGTCTCGACGACGACGAGCAGGTCGTCGGTCTCCCGGTCGACGACGAGTTCGCCCGGGCCGAGCCGACACTCCTCACAGAGGTAGGGCCCGCGCTCGCCCTCGGGGACGAACAGCTCGTCGCCGCAGTGCTCGCAGGCGACCGCCCGCTCGCCGGGCGGCGGGACCAGCCCCTCGGTGACCTCCATCGCGACCCGCCGGAGGTGCTTGCACCGGACCTGCCGGAAGGTGTGATCGGGGCAGGTACACCGGCCGCCCCGGAGGTCGACCGAGTAGGTGTTTCCCGTCTGGCTCTCGACTTCGTAGACGCCGCCGCCGAGCGGCGTGACGTTCATTCGCTCCGTGCGGGCCCGCTGGGACCTGACGTCGGTCACCTCGGGCGCAGGAGCGAGCGGTGCGCGCGTTCGTTCGGAAGCTGTTGTGTTTTCCATGGGCTTCCCACCTTGTGTGCGGCGACCGCGATCGACAGAATCGGCGTTTCGACCCCCACTCGTCGCGTCTGCGGTCGATTCCGCGTACGAATACGTAGGGTCCGAGCGCCCCTAAGTCTTACACCTATCGGAAACACTAGATTGGACTTAGAGGGCTCTTTGACGCCATAGAACGCGGGGTGAGATGCACCACGTTCCGCAAGCGAGGGGCAAGCGAGCGAAGCGAGCGAACCGGCGATTCCCCCGCGAACGAGGAGCGTAGTCGTTCGAAAGGCACTGCCTTTCGTGATGACGAGAGAGCGTCGCTCTCTCGGATCACGACGAGCGAGCGCCCCGAGGAACCCCCGAAGGAGGTGATGGCGGGTTTGAGTCGAGGTTTTCCCAGCCGAGAGGCGGCCGTAGCCCGCCTCGGAGCGCAGTAAAAGGTCGTTTCGAAGCGCTTTTGCGGGTGCCCCCGGAAGCCCCCGCCATGAACATCGAGCAGGAGACGCTCCGGGACATCGCCGTCTCCGTCGGGGCGGTCGGGCTGTTCGTCGCGCTGTTGGCGTTCGTCGGGACGACCTTCGGCGAGAACGGACTCACAGAGACCGGCGCGCTCGCGGTCATCGGCGTCATCGTCTTCTTCGTCCTTCTCATGACCGGGATCGGCGTCTGGATGGCGTATCAGGAGTAGCGACCCCGTCTCTTCTGTATCAGCGCTCGCGCCAGTCTTCGACGTCGTCGACCGCCTCTAGGGCCTGTTCGTAGTACGCCAGCGGGTGGCGGATCGTCTCACACCGGGCGTCCGCGGTCGGGTCGCTCTCGTCGGCCACCGGGCAGTCGCCGTAGGCGGCCATCGTCTCGCACGACGGCGGGGCGTACTGCGCGCCGGCGTCGTCCCCGACGCGGGCCGCCCGGTAGCGGAGTCGGGTCGCGACCGTCGGGTCGTCGACCTCCCAGAGCGCCAGCATCTCGTCGGGGTCGGCCCCCGCGCTGGCGAGAAACGCGACGAGCGCGAACCGCGAATGTGCCGAGAGCTCCTCGTCGGCCCGCGCCCGATCGAGGAGACTCCGCATGCACGGCGGGAACTGGCCGGGTGCGAGCACGTCGATGTCGCGGGCCACGTCCACCTCCGAGAAGGCGTCTTCGAGTTCGGCCACCTCCTCGGTCAGTCCCTCCCGGATCTCGTCGGGGACCTCGGTCGGGAGCCCGTCGGCGACTCGCGCGCGGACCGCCTCCCGGAGCAGGTCGTGGAGCTCCGACTCGTCGATCGTGACCGCGCCGTCGGCCACCTCGCGGGTGGCGAGCCGCCACGAGTCGCCGTCGAACCCGCCCGCGAGCCGGAGGTAGGCGGGGACCGCGACCGCGAACCCGGGGTCGGCGACCTCGACGTCGCGAGCGAGATCGAACTCCCGCAGGAGGTACGCCCGGGGGACCTTCCCGTCGGTCGGGGTCCGCTGGCCCTCTCCGAGCGCCGCGAAGTCGTCGGTGAACCGCTCGTAAGCGGTCCGGGCCTCGGCGTCGGCGTACTTCTCGACCGCGCCGGGGGCGTCCAGAAGCGAGACTAACACTCGGGCGACCGGGTACGAGAGGAGTTCGGCCTGCACGCCGGGGTGGCGCTCGCCGTCGGGCACGTCGACAGTCCCGTCGAGCAGGGCGCGTTCGACCCGCTGGACCCCGCGGTCGACCGCGGGGTGGCGCCCGTCGGCGCTCGCCGAGACGATCATCTCGGCGAGGCCGACGTCCGCCTCTCGGACCGCCTCGCGCGAGGCGTCGAGAAACGGGTAGTCGGCGTGGAACGGGTCCATACTCCCCTCATTTGGACCGACCCCGATAAACGCGACGAAGACCGCCGGGATTGATGGGCGCGGGGCCCGTCGGACCGATCATGAGCGAAGCGACCGCGCTGGCCTACTACGACGCCGTCGACGCGGGCGACTACGCGGCGCTGGCGGACCTGCTCGCGCCCGAGGCGGTCCACGAGCGGCCCGACCGACGGATCGAGGGCCGCGAGGCGCTGGTGACGTTCATGCGCGACGGCCGACCGAATCGGGACACGTCCCACGAGGTGGCGACGGTGCTGACCGCGTCCGGCGACGGCGGCGATCGCGGTCGCGACTCCGGGAGCGTCGCGGTCGAGGGTCGGCTGTTCGACGCCGAGGGCGATCCGATGTTCGGGTTCGTCGACGTGTTCTCGTTCGAGGCGGGACGCATCGCGGAGATCAGAACGTACACGCGCTGACACACGGATCGCGGTTCCGGCAGTCGCCGACCGCTTTCCAAACCCATAGGTGCGCGACGGCCGAACCGACGGCATGAACTACCTCGCGTGGGCAGTCCTCGCGCTCGTCGGCTACTCCGTGTTCACGCCGCTGGCGAGCCTCGCGACCAACGAGATTCCGAGCACAGTCGTCGCGCTCGTGGCCAACAGCATGCTCGCGCTGTCGGCGGCGGCGGTCATCGCCGTCCGCGACGAGTCGGTGACCCCGTACCTGACCGGCGGGAACGCGGTGTACATGTACGCCGCCGGAGTGTTCCTCAGCGTCGGCATCCTCGCGTACTATCAGGCGCTCGGGAAGGGCCCGGTCAGCGTCGTGGTGCCGGTGTTCGGGATGTTTCTGGTCGGGAGCGCGCTGCTCGGCGTCGTCTTCCTCGGCGACCCCCTGACCGTCCGGAAAGCGGCGGGCATCGCGCTCGCGGCGACCGGCGTCTACCTCACGACGACCTGATCGGCGCGCCGGGCCGACGGTCGGACGGACCGACCGGCTACTCCTTCTCGCCCGCGCCGACCGCGCTCTCGCCGATCGGCTCGTGGCCCTCGATGACCTCGGTGGCGCCCATGTACGGCCGGAGGGGCTCGGGCACGGTGACGGTGCCGTCGTCGTTCTGGTAGTACTCGAGGATCGCGACCATCACGCGGGGCAGGGCCAGCCCCGAACCGTTGAGCGTGTGGAGGTACTCGGTCGACTCGTGGCGCTCGGGCCGGTACCGAAGGCCCGCCCGCCGGGCCTGAAAGTCCTCGAAGTTCGACACCGACGACACTTCGAGCCACCGGCCGCCCTCCTCGGGGCCGTCGTCCATGTCGTCGCCGGGCGCCCACACCTCGATGTCGTACTTCTTGGCCTGCGTGAACCCGAGGTCGGCGGTACACATCTCCAGGATCCGGTAGGGGAGATCGAGCCGCCGGAGGACTTCTTCGGCCTCGTCGACCAGCCGGTCGAACGCCTCGTAGCTGGTCTCGGGCTCGACGAAGTTGACCATCTCGACCTTGTTGAACTGGTGGACCCGGACGATCCCTCGCGTCTCGGTGCCGTGCTCGCCCGCCTCGCGCCGGAAGTTGGGGGTGTAGGCCTGATGTTTGACCGGCAGGTCGTCCTTCAAGAGGATGTCGTCGCGGTACATGTTGGTGACCGGCACCTCCGCGGTCGGGCAGAGCCAGAGGTCCTCGCCCTCCAGCTTGTAGGCGTCCTCGGCGAACTTCGGGAGCTGGCCGGTGCCGGTCATCGACTCGCTGTTGACCGGGATCGGCGGGAACAGGTCGACGTACCCCTGCTCGCGGTGGAGATCGAGCATGAACTGGAGCAGTGCGTACTCCAACTGGGCGCCCTCGCCCTTCAGGAAGTAGAAGCCGCTCCCGGTCGTCTTGGCCGCCCGGGCCTCGTCGATGATGTCGAGGTCCTCGCCGAGTTCGTAGTGGGGCGTTATCGTCTCGGGGAGGTCGCGCAGGTCCTCGAACCCCTCACGGCGGCGCTCGACGTTGTCGTCCTCGCTGTCGCCGACCGGCACCTCCTCGTGGGGAATCTGTGGGAGTCGGAGCAGTTCGTCTTCTAGGGTCTCGGCGAGGTCGGCCGCCCGCTCCTCGACGGTTTCGATCTCGCCTTTGAGTTCCTGGGAGCGCTCGATGGCCGCCTCGGCCTGCTCGTGGTCGCCGGCCTGCTTGAGCTCGCCGATCTCGGTGCTGACCTCGTTGCGCTCGTGGCGCAGATCGTCGCCGCGGGCCTTGAGTTCGCGCCACTCCTCGTCGAGTTCGAGAATCCGGTCGAAGTCCACGTCGGCCACGCCCTTCTGTTCGAGCGCGGTCCGGACCTCGTCGGGGTTCTCGCGGATGTAGTTCCGGTCGAGCATTCCTACTCGTTTCATCCCCCTCCCGGCAAAAAACCGTATCGTTCGTGAGACACCGAGTGACGAGGCGGGCCGGGAACTCCACTGACTGTCGGCGGGCGAACCGCTTTTGTCCCGTCCGGACCCACTCACGGCCATGGCACGAGGCGACCTCCGCGAGGTGACGACGGGTAGCTGTTCGGATCTCTACTACCTCGACACCGGCATGTACGACACCGACGAGTACGGCGCGGTCTACATCTACGACGCCGCCCGGCCCGCGATCGTGGAGACGGGGATCGGCACGCACCACGAGGTGATCCTCGACGCGCTCGACGAGCTGTCGATCGCCCGCGAAGAGGTGGCGGTCATCGCCCCGACTCACGTCCACCTCGACCACGCCGGCGGGGCGGGGTTTCTCGCGGAGGCGTGTCCGAACGCCGAGGTGTACGTCCACGAGATCGGCGCGTCCCACCTCGCCGACCCCGGGCGACTCGTCGAGGGGACCAAGGCCGCGGTCGGCGACCAGTGGGAGTTTTACGTCGAACCCGACCCCGTGCCCGAGGACCGCCTCGTGGCGCTTCAGGCGGGCGACGAGATCCACCTCGGCGACCACCGCCTCGACGTCTATCACGCGCCGGGCCACGCGCCCCATCAGGTGATCTTCCACGATCCGGGCGACGACGCCGTCTTCACCGCCGACGCCGCCGGCATCTGGGTGCCCGAACTGGGCGAGATCCGCGAGACGTCGCCGCCGCCGAACTTCGATCTCGACGCCTGCCTCGCGGACCTCGAAACCGTCCGGGACCTCGACCCCGAGACCCTGCTGTACACTCACTTCGGTCCCCGCGAGTACCGCGAGGGCGCGATGGACGAGTACGAGGCGGTGCTGACCGAGTGGGTCGAGTCGGTCGAGCAGAAATACGACGAACTCGGCGACGGCGAGGCGACCGAGGCGTTTTTCGCCGACCGCACCGAGATGGACGCGGTGTGGGGCGAGCGCAAGGCCCGGGGCGAGACCGCGATGAACGTCCGAGGCGTGCTGACGTACCTCCGCGGTCGCGAGGACTGAGTCGGCGACGCGTCGGGGCTCGCGACGCCGGGGGTCGCCGTCGCGTCGACTCTCACGGGCGGCGAATAAACCCGAATGAACGTTCGGGACGTTCGGAGGTAGCTTAATGTCCCGGGCGTCTGAGAGGACGGTATGGAGTGGCGTGACGCGGAACGGGCGTACGAGGACGAGGTGGTCGGTCGGTCGACGCTCCCCCGGATGTTCGAGGAGAGCGCCGCCAGAAATTCGAACCGGCCGGCCCAGCAGTACAAGGGCGGCGTCTACGACCGATCGCTGGTCGGGACGGCGCTCCCCGCGGCGCCCGACGGCGAGTTCCGGGCGATCTCCTACGCGGAGATGCGGGAGATCGTCCGGTCGCTCGCGGCGGGCTTTCGCGACCTCGGCGTCGGCGCCGACGACCGGGTCGGCATCTTCTCGGCGACCCGGATGGAGTGGGCCCAGTGTGACTTCGGACTGCTCGCCGCCGGCGCGGTCGTGACCACGGTGTACCGGGGGTCGTCGCCGAGGCAGGTCGCACACCTCCTCGGGGACCCCGACGCGTCGGGCGTCGTCGTCGAGAACCCGGACCTGCTCGATCGCGTCGTCTCGGTCCAGGACGACCTCGATCTGGAGTTCGCGGTCCTGCTCGACGGCGCGGCCGGCGACGCCCCCGACGACGCGGCGTTCGACGTGCTGACGCTCGGCGACGTGTACGAGCGCGGCGAGGCGGCGTTCGACGAGGCCGACTACGAGTCGTGGCTCGACGCCCGCGACCCGGCGGACCTCGCGACGCTCATCTACACCTCCGGGACCACCGGCACCCCGAAGGGAGTCCGGCTCACTCACTGGAACTTCCGGTCGAACGTCAATCAGTGCTACAAGCGGTTCGGTCCCCGCCCCGACAAGGACGACGACGTGCCGGTCCTCGACGAGACGGCGAGCACCGTCTCGTTTCTCCCGCTGGCCCACGTCCTCGAACGGCTCGCGGGCCATTTCATGATGTTCGCGGCGGGCGCGACGGTCGCCTACGCCGAGAGCCCCGACACCCTCCGGGAGGACTTTCAGGCGGTCGGACCGACCACCGGCACCAGCGTCCCGCGGGTGTACGAGCGCATCTACGACGCCATCCGCGAGCAGGCCGAGTCCTCGCCGATCAGCGAGCGACTCTTCGAGTGGGCGACCGACGTCGGCCGAGAGTACTTCGAGACCGAGTCGCCGGGGCCGGTGTTGCGCGCGAAGCGGGCGGTCGCCGACCGGCTCGTCTTCCGGAAAGTCCGTGCGGGGCTCGGCGGGAACGTCGACTTTCTCATCAGCGGCGGGGGGAGCCTCTCGCCCGAGCTGTGTGCGCTGTATCACGGGATGGGGCTTCCGATCCTCGAAGGGTACGGGCTGACCGAGACCTCCCCGGTCATCGCGGTCAACCCGCCCGAGGAGCCGAAGGTCGGCACCATCGGCCCGCCGGTCGTCGACGCCGAGGTCCGAGTCGACGAGTCGGTGGTCTCTGGCGAGACCTTCGAGGACGCCGAGGGCGAGGTCGGCGAACTCCTCGTGCGGGGACCGAACGTCACCGACGGCTACTGGCAACTCCCCGAGGAAACCGAACGGGCGTTCACGGACGGCCCGTCCGCGGGCGACGAGAGCGGCGAGTCGTCCGACCAACAGTGGTTGCGCACCGGCGACGTGGTGGAACTGCGCCCCGACGACTACATCGCGTTCCGTGAGCGCGCCAAGGAGCTGTTGGTGCTTTCGACCGGCAAGAACGTCGCGCCGGGGCCCATCGAGGACGCGTTCGCCGCGAGCGACGTCGTCGAGCAGTGCATGGTGGTCGGCGACGGCCAGAAGTTCGTCTCGGCCATCCTGGTGCCGAACGTCGAGACCCTGCGGGCCCGCGCCGACGAGGAGGGGATCGAACTCCCCGAGGAGCGCCGGGCGTTCTGTCGGGACGACCGCGTCCGGGCGTGGATCGACGAGGCGGTCGAGGAGGTCAACGAGCGGTTCGAGCCCTACGAGCAGATCAAGCAGTACCGGATCGTCCCCGAGGAGTTCACCGAGGACAACGACCTGCTCACCCCGACGATGAAGAAAAAGCGTCGGAACATCTTGGAGCGCTTCGCCGACGAGATCGACGAAATCTACGCCAGAGACTACGAGGACGCATCGTGACCCGCCCCGACCGCCAGCGGAGACGCGAGTACTCACAATCTCTGCCGGATCCATCGCAACCGACCGTTTTTAAGCCCCTCAGGACATTGGACACGGACACGGAGGTTATACAAGGTGTCAGCTGGCGGTAGCGGCGTCGGGCTCGTCCCCCTCGTGGCCGGTATTCTCGGCCTCGGAGTGGCGGCACAGGTACTGTCCGACCGATTTCAGGTGCCGAGCGTGCTGTTTCTCATCCTCGCGGGCATCTCGGTCGGTCCGACCGGATTCGGCATCGTCACCGCCGAGACGTTCGGCGAGAGCCTCTCGGCCATCGTCGGTCTGAGCGTGGCGATCATCGTCTTCGAGGGCGCGTTCCACCTCAAGCTCGACCGGCTTCGAGAGGCCCCGTCGGCGACCATCAGGCTGGTCACGCTCGGGGCTATGATCTCGCTGGTCGGGACCGCCGCCGTCATTCGGTTCGCGCTCGGCGAGACGTGGGAGCTGTCGCTGCTCATCGGCTCGCTGCTGGTCGCGACCGGCCCGACGGTCATCACGCCGATTCTGGAGGTCGTTCCGGTCCGAGACCGCGTGGCGACGGCCCTCGAAACCGAGGGCGTCGTCAACGACGTGACCGCCGCGATCCTCGCCATCGTCATCTTCCAGTTGGTCGTTCAGGAGGACCCGACCGCGACCGCGGTGCTCGCGGACTTCGCGCGACGGCTCGGCATCGGGATCGTGGTCGGCATGGTCGTCGCCGGGGTCATCTGGTACCTGCTTCGGTACGTCGACCTCTCGCCGGACAACGCCCCGCAGAACGCCCGGCTGGTCACGCTCGCCGGCGCGCTGGTCGCCTACGGTGGTGCCAACACGCTGGCGACCGAGGCGGGCATCGCGGCGGTCGCGACCGCCGGCATACTGCTCGGCAACGCCGATCTCCCCTACGAGGAGAACATCGAGTCGTTCAAGGGCGACGTGACCCTGCTGGTCCTGTCGTTCGTCTTCATCGCGCTGGCGGCGCTCCTCCAGCTCGGCGACCTCGTGTCGCTCGGGCTGGGCGGGATCGTCGTGGTGTTGGTGGTCGCGCTCGTCGTGCGGCCGCTACTCGTGTTCCTCTCGACGACGGGCGATCGGTACACGACCGCCGAGAAGCTGTTCATGAGCGTGGTCGGCCCTCGGGGTATCATCCCGGCGTCGGTCGCGACGCTGTTCGCCGTCGAGCTGAGCAACCCCGCGAACGCCTACTACGATCCGCAGGCAGCGAGCGTCCTCGTCGGGACCGTCTTTCTGGTGATCCTGACGACGGTCGTCTTCGAGGGCGGCTTCGCCCGCCACATCGCCGAATATCTGGACGTGATACCAATGCGTGTACTCATCATCGGAGGAGGCAAGGTGGGCCGTGCGCTCGCCGAACGCCTCGAAGAGCGCGGAGAGAACGTCGTCATCATCGAGCGCGAGCAAGAGATGGTGGAGATGACCCGCGAAGCGGGCTTTACCGCCCACCACGGCGACGGCACCGACACCGAGATACTCAGGAAGGCGGGCGCCGGCAACGCCAAGATCGTCGTGGCCGCGACCGGCGACGACGACGCCAACCTCCTGGTCGCACAGCTCGCCGACTCGAAGTTCGACGTCGAGACCGTCATCGCGCGGGCCAACAACCCCGACAACGTCGACGCCTTCGAGGACCTCGGCGTCCGGACGATCGACGCCTCGTCGGCGACAGCGTGGGCCATCGACAACGTGATCGAACGGCCCGCGCTGTCGAACTGGATGACCGAGATCGGTCGGTCCGGCGACGTTCAGGAGATCGAGGTCACCGCCGAGGACCTCGTTGGCAAGACCATCTCGGAGCTCGACGATCAGCTCCCCAACGGCGTCCTCATCGCCATGGTCGGCCGGGGCGGCGACAGCGAGGTCCCCACCGAGGACTTCACCCTCCAGCAGGGCGACCACATCACCTTCCTCGGCCGGAAGGAGTCGGTCCACGAGGCGATCGATCGCTGTCATCCCCACGAGTAGCGCGGCGCAGACTCGCGGGTCTCCGGTCGCGGGCGACGACGACTTCAGACCCGGCGTCCCCGCGCCGGCGTCGGCTGGCCGCCGACTACCGAACTGATTCGCCGAGGGCGCTCGAACTGACGCCGAGTCTGGCGTGTGGCCATCTTTATCACCTCCGAAGCGATACACGATACCTGAGACCATGATACACAGCAAGGGCCCGCTGCTCACGGTCGATCTGGGCGAGCGCGAAACCCGCACGGAGGACATCGACGACGTGCTCGAATCGTTCATCGGCGGTCGGGGCGTCGGGACCAAACTCGGCCACGATCGGATCCCGTTCGACGCCGACCCGCTCGGCCCCGACAACCGGCTGGTCTTTACCACCGGCCCCATGCAGATGTCGACGATGAGCTTCACGGGCCGGATGAACGCCACCGCGGTGTCGCCGCTCACCGACGGCCTGCTGTCGTCGAACGCCGGCGGGTTCATGTCGCGGAACTTCGCCGACACCGGCTACAGCGCGGTCGAGATCGTCGGCGAGAGCGACGAGACGCTCGCGATCCACGTCACCGACGAGGGCGTCGAGTTCGAACCGGTGGCCGATCTGGCGGGCGCCACGGTCCCCGAGACCTGCGAGTACATCGAGGAGACCCACGGACTCAGCAGCGAACACGTCGCCTGCATCGGGCCGGCGGGCGAGAACGAGGTCCGGTTCGCCTCCATCATGACGACCGAAGAGCGGGCGTTCGGTCGGGGCGGACTCGGCGCGGTGCTCGGCGCGAAAGGTGTCAAGGCGATCACGTTCGAGGGCGACGCCGCTCCCGAGATCGAGATCCCGGCGACCCAGATGGAGATCCACCGCGAGGCCGCGACCGAAGACCACATCATGAAACGACAGGGCACGGTCTCGGTGATGGACCTCGCCAACGAGATCGACGGCCTGCCCTCCTACTACTTCTCCGAGCAGTCGTTCGAGGGCGCCGAGGGGATCAACGGCGACGCGGTCGAGCAGAAAAAGTACAAGAAAGGGACCTGCTCGGCGTGTGCGTTCGCGTGCAAACTCCCGACCAGAGACGAGGCGGCCGGCGTCGAGACCGAGGGCCCGGAGTTCGAGACGGCGATGGCGTTCGGGTCGAACGCCGGCATCGACGACATCGTCGACGTGATGAAGTCCAACGAGCTCTGTGACCGCTACGGTCTCGACACCATCTCGACGGGCAACACCGTCTCGGCGTACCTCGCGAGCGAGGACGAGTTCGGCGACGAGGAGCTCATCCTCGACCTCGTCGAGAAGATCGCCAACCGCGAGGGCGTCGGCGACACGCTCGCGGAGGGGATCGACCGGATCCACGACGACCTCGGGGTCGGCAACTGGACCGTGAAGGGCATGGACTTTGCGGCCCACGAGGGCCGAGTCCTCCACGGGCAGGGGCTCTCGTACGCGGTCGCCAACCGCGGCGGCGATCACATGTACGCGACCTTCTACTCGGTCGAGTACCCCCTCGTGCCCAAAGAGGAGGGCATGGCGCCGAGAGGTCTGGAGGGCAAGCCCGAGCGCCTCGTGAAACGCGAGAACCTGATGGCGCTCAACGACGCCGGCGTGGTCTGTAAGTTCTCGCGGGACTTCATGAGCCCCGAGCGCTACGAGTCGCTGTTCGGCGCGGACTTCGAGGACCTGCTCGCGGTCGGCGATCGGATCGTCGAACTCGAACGCCACTTCAACAACAAGCGGGGGATCGACCGCGAGGCCGACCGACTGCCCTACGATCTGCCGGGCTTCGAGGACGCCCTCGACGAGTACTACGCGGTCCGGGGCTGGAACGACGACGGCACCGTCCCCGACGGCCACGTCTCGCCCGGCGCGGCGAGCGCCGACGACTGAGCCGGCCGGCTCTTCGAGCTCCCTTTCGTCGACGGCCGATCGCGGTTTTCTGCTCTCGGATCGCTCGATCACCCCTAGATTTATTGCCGAGTGTAAAAGAGACTTTACTGTAAAGCGAGCTTTACGACAAGCGCGCTTGACACCACCCATGACACGAACCGAAACCTTCGGAGCGACCTCGTATCGCCGGGCCTACGTCGGCCTGTGGACGCTCGCCGGCCTGCTGTTCGCCGCCCTCATCGGGTTCGGCTACCGGCTGTGGGCGGTCGGGGCGTTCGCCCTGCTCGCGGGCGCGACCGTCGCCATCGAGTGGCGCGCCGACGCGACGCTGTTCGACGAGCGCGACGAGTCGATCCACCGCGTCGCGAGCGCGAAGACGGTGGGGTTCTACGGCGTGCTCTCGGCGATCGTCTTCCCCGCGCTGGTCGCGCTCGGCGCGCTGGGCCGCTTCGAGTGGGGGCCGATGGCCGCCGGCGTCGCGTGGACGGTCGCGGCCCTGTACGTCACGTACGGAGCGATGGCGCTCGCGGTCGGCGCCCGCCGATGAAAAACTCGTTGCCGGACCTCCGCGAGCGATGCGGCCTGAGTCAGGCCGACCTCGCCGACGACGTCGGGGTCACGCGCCAGACCATCAACTCGATCGAGCGGGGCCGCTACGACCCGTCGCTCGAACTCGCGTTCGCGCTCGCCGATCGGTTCGAGTGCCGGATCGAGGACATCTTCGACCCCGACGGGTGAGCGGTCGCCGAGATCGCCTCCGTACTACTTGCGCTCGAAGGTGATCGCCGCGCCCTGCCCGAAGCCGACACAGAGCGTCGCGAGCCCCTTGTCGGCGTCGCGCTTCTCCATCTCGTGGACGAGGGTCACGGGCAGTCGCGCGCCCGAGGCGCCGAGCGGGTGACCGAGGGCGATCGCGCCGCCGTTGACGTTGAACTTCTCGGGGTCGATGCCGAGCTCGTCGCGCGAGTAGACACACTGGCTCGCGAACGCCTCGTTGAGCTCCACGAGGTCGAACTCTTCGATGTCCTCGCCGGTGCGTTCGAGCAGGCCGCGAGTCGCGGGCACCGGACCGATCCCCATCACGGTGGGGTCGACGCCCGCGACGTTGTTGTCGCCGACGTGGGCCAGCACGTCGAGGCCGTGTTCGTCGGCGAACGCTTTGCTGGTGACCAGCGTCGCGGCCGCGCCGTCGCTGATCTGGGAGGCGTTGCCCGGCGTGACCGTGCCGTCGCCCTTGAACACCGTCGGAAGCTGGCCGAGCGCCTCCATGCTGGTGTCCCGGCGGATGCCCTCGTCTTCCTCGACGACCCCGTCGTCAGTTTCGATCGGGACGATCTCGTCGTCGAACCGCCCGGAGTCGGTAGCGTCGGCGGCGCGCTGTTGGCTCTGGAGGGCGTACTCGTCTTGGGTCTCTCGGGAGATGTCGTACTCCTCGGCGACCTTCTCGGCGGTCATCCCCATCTGGAGCTCGCCGACGTTGTAGTGCTCGGCGAGCGCCGGGTGGACGCTGCTGTACCCGTTGCTCATCGGGACGCGGCTCATGTTCTCGACCCCGCCGGCGATGATGGCGGTCCGCTGGCCCGCCCGGATCGCGTCGCTCGCGCTGATGATCGCCTGCATCGAGGAGGCACACCACCGGTTGATGGTGGTGGCCGGTACCCCCTCGCCGAGCTCCGACAGCAGGGCGATCACGCGGGCGACGTTGTTGTCCTGCTCGTCGCGCTGCTGTGCGACGCCCCACATCAGGTCGTCGATCTCCTCGCCGGTGAGGCCGGTCTCCGAGAGGATCGTGTCCACGAGCGGGACCGAGAGGTCCTCGCTTCGGGTGTCTGCGTACACGCCGTCCTCTTTGCCCTGGGGCGTTCGAACCGCCTTCGCGATGACTGGAGTGGTGTCGTCTCCCATACTACTCGTTGCGTCCCGGACGTTCATAAATGACCGTAGAACTCCGCCCGCGTCGAGAGGAGTTGGTCCAGAAACTATTTGTCCGAACCCCCGGCATTAGCGTGTAATGAGACTCCCCGCTCGCGGCGCGCGTCGACCGATCTCTCTGTCTCGCTCGCTGATCCATGGCTTCAGAGACTGAATCGCGCCCGTCGACCGCGACCGCCCGCGAGACGCTGACCGGCTACGCCTCCCGGACCGAACTCGCTGTCGTCGCGGTCGCCCTGTTCGCGGTGGCGATCCGACTCGTTGGTCTGGGCACCCGGGTCGCCCACCAGGACGAGGCCCGGGTCGCCTACTGGGCGTACCGCTACATGGAGACGGGCGTCTACTGGTATCGGCCCATCGTCCACGGGCCGTTCCTGACCATCGTCGACGCGCAGGTGTTCGAACTCCTCGGCGCCTCGGACTTCACGATGCGGCTCCCGGTCGCGCTCATCAGCGGGCTCCTGCCCCTGACCGCCCTCCTGTTTCGGGACCGACTCCGGAGCGCCGAGATGATCGCGTACGCGCTGGTGCTTGCGGCCAACCCGCTCGTGCTCTACTACTCGCGGTTCTACCGCAACGACGTGCTGCTCGCGGGGTTCATGCTCGCGGCGTTCGCCTTCTACGTCCGGGCCTACGACACCCGGAAGGCCCGCCACCTCTATCTGGGGACCGCGGCGTTCGCGCTGGCGGTCACCACCAAGGAGAACGCGCTGGTCTACCCCGTCTGCTGGCTCGGCGCGACCGCCCTGCTGTGGGACCACCGGCTGTTCACCCGGCGGGCCGGCGAGGCCGGCCTCCTCGGGACCGTCTGGGCGCAGGTCCGGACGACCGCGCGGAGTCTCGCCGACTGGTGGCACCACTTCGCGCTCGCGGCCGTGGAGTTTCTGGCCGTCGTCGTGTTCTTCTACGCGCCCCGCGGCGAAGCGGCGGTCCCGAGCCCGACGCTGGGCGAGACGCTCCGGGATCCGACGCTGGTGCCCGCGCTGGTCGAGGAGGCCACCCTCGGGTCGTGGGACGCGTTTACCGGCCAGTGGGGAAGCGGGAACACCGACTCGTACCTCGCGGCGATCCGTGACTTCATCCCGGTGCTCGAAACGGGCGCGCTCGTGCTCGTGGGGTTCGCGGTGGTCGGCTTCCTCGTCGACCGCTACTCGGGCGAGCGCCCCCGCGACGCGGTCGCGTTCGCGTCCTACTGGGGGATATTCAGCTTCCTCGGCTACCCCGTCATCGTCTCGAACCACTTCCCGTGGGAGATGGTCCACGTCGTCGTCCCGCTGGTGATTCCGGCCGCGGTCGGGCTCGCGCTGGTCGCCCGCGTCGGGTTCGAGAGCGTGACCGACGGGGACGCCGTCTCGGCCACCGCCGCCGGGCTGGTGGTGTTGCTGGTCGTCGCGCAGGTCGGCGCGACCGCCTACGGCACCTCGTTCGCCGACGCCCAGAGCGGGGACAACGAGCTGGTCCAGTACGCCCAGTCGTCGAGCGAGATGAAGCCGTTGCTCGGCGAGCTACGCCGGGTGGTCGAGGCCAACGACGGTATCGACGCGCTGTACTACGGCGACGACACCGACTTCGACGGCGACGAGTTTTACGCCCCCGATCCCGAGTCCCACGAGACGCCGCCGGCGGGCGACGGCTGGTTCGAGCGACTGCCGTTCGCGTGGTACATGGAGACGTACGGCGCCGAGACCGACAGCACCGACCGCGCCGAACTGATCGCGGGGATGGACGACAAGCCCCCGATCGTCTTCGCGTTCGGCGAGTCGGCCACCTGTACCGACGAGTACGACAACGCGGGCGACATCGACCAGTACATGGACGGCTACGAGCGCCACGAGGTCCAGCGGTTCGCCCACGACAGCGGCTGTATCGTCAGTAGCGTGGTGGTGTACGTCGACGAGGACGCGCCGCGGGCCTGACGCGCCCGCGGCCCGTCTCCCCCGCGTTCGGGCGGCTTCGACGCGCTTAAGCACCCGTGGCATCAAAACTCCGGGGAATGAGCGACGCGGCTCTGGACGTCGTCGAGTTCCTGCTTACCACGCGCGTCTACAACGACGACCGGGAGTTGGACGAAAACGACCTTCCCCCACGCTACCGACAGGTGTTCTGGCCAGACGGCGAGACCGACCGGGACCGACCCGGAACCGACGGCGACTCGCCGTTGGGCATCGAGCGCCCGCTCCGGGCGACCATCGACACGGCCCGCCGGGCGACGGGCGTCGACAACCCCTGGAGCGCGATCTCCGAGCTGATGTTCACCGACCGCGACGAGTTCTCGGGATCGCTCGAACTCACCCAGCCCGAGATGGCCGAGGAGTGGTTCCTCGGGCGGGCCGACGAGCGCGTGCTCCACAACCCCGCGTTGGCGGCCGCCTTCGAGGACGAAGTCGACGGCGCCGATTACGAGGCCGCCCGCGACGCCAACCGCCCGGTCCAGGCCGACCGGGCGTGGATCGACGGCCTGCTCGCGGAGTACTTCGCCGACGAGGAAGAAGAGGAGATGCTCGATCTCGTGGACATCCGGGCACCCGAGGAGATCGAGACCACCCTCGACGACCTCGTGCTCACCACCGATCAGGAGGCCGAGATCCACAAGATCGTCAAGGCCATCGAGCACCGCGAGTACCTCGCCCACATCGGGCTCCGGGAGATCGGCAAGCTCCTGTTCGTCGGCCCGCCGGGCACCGGCAAGACCTCGACCGCCCGCGCGCTGGCCTACGACCTCGATCTCCCCTTCGTGGAGGTCAAGCTCTCGATGATCACGAGCCAGTACCTCGGCGAGACCGCAAAGAACGTCGAGAAGGTGTTCGAGGTCGCAAAGCGGCTCTCGCCCTGTATCCTGTTCATGGACGAGTTCGACTTCGTCGCCAAGACCCGGTCGTCCGACGAGCACGCCGCGATCAAGCGCGCGGTCAACACCCTGCTCAAGTCCATCGACGACATCAGCCTGATCCAGGACGACGTGTTGCTGATCGGCGCGACCAACCACCCCGACCAGCTCGACGCCGCGGCGTGGCGGCGCTTCGACGAGATCGTCAACTTCCCCAAGCCCGACGTGGAGATGCGCGCCGACATCCTCCGGCTCATCACCCGCCCGATGGAGATCGCGGACTTCGACCCCGCGGCGCTGGCCGAGGAGACCGAGGGGCTGACCGGTAGCGACCTCCGGATGGTGCTCCGGGAGGCCGTCCTCGACGCGCTGACCGAGGAGCGGACCGAGCTCACCCAAGAGGACTTTCTCGACGCCGTCATCGACTTCGAGGAGCGAGACAACCTCAAGGACCTCGACATGATCGAGGGCGACCACGACGCACTGGTCGCTGGCGGGGACATCTCCGGCGGCGCGAGCGCCGACGGCGGGCACAGCCACGACCACTGAACGGCCCGCCGCCGACGGACCGGACCGACGCGGCCCCGTCCCGGGAAGCTTTGTATTCGACGCTCATACCCCCGGGCAGATGGAAGTCACGCTACTCGGCACCGGCGACACGACCGGCACCCCAACGCCGGGGTGTGACTGCGACACCTGCGAGGCGGCCCGCGATCCGGGCGACGACACGCGTCGCCGACTTCGCGAGCGCGGAATCGACGCCAGCGGCGGCGTCGAGCGCTCGCGCTTCTCGGTCCACGTCCGCAACGAGCGCACCGGCGAGTGCCTACTGATCGATCTGAGTCCCGACTTTCGCCACCAGTTTCTCCACCGCGACGTCGCGCTCCCCGACGAGGCGCTGATCACCCACATCCACTTCGACCACCTCGACGGGCTGGGCAACGCCTACCGGCTGTTCGAGGACCTGCCGGTCCACGCCGCCAGCGAGGTCGACCCCGTCACCGGCGAGAGCGTCGCCGACACGATCCGAGACAAGTACGACTACCTCGACCGGGTGACGGTGTCGGATCACGCGCCCCACGAGGTCTTCGCGGCCTGCGGCTTCGAGGTCCGACTGGTGCCGGTCGACCACCCGCCGCTGGTCTGCTACGGCGTCGTCGTCGAGGACCCCGAAACGGGTGCGACGCTCTCGCTGACCGGCGACACGAGCTACGGGATCCCCGAACGGTCCCGGGAGGCGCTGGCGGGCGCCGACCTCCTGCTCGCCGACGCCATCGTGCCCGCCGACCTCTGCGAGCACCACCCCGCCGGCGGCGACCACCACGGCCCCGACGGCGTCCCCCGAACGTTCGGCACCAAGCACATGACCCGCGAGGGAGCGCTCGCGCTGGCCGACGAACTCGACGCCGCGGAGACGCGGCTGGTTCACCTCGCCCACTACTACCCGGTCGAGGAGGCGTTCGAGGAGCCCCTGGCGGTCGACGGCGAGCGCTATCGGCTCTGAGGGCTCGGGCCTGCGAGCGCTACCGGCCTCGACGCCGCCCGACGGCGAGCGCGAGCGCGGTCGCGACGCCCGAAAGCGCGGCGACCGGACCGAACCCGGGGACCGAGCTCGTCGCGCCCTCGGTCTCGCTCTCGGCGGTCCGGGCGTCGGCGTCGGCCTCGTCGAGCGCGCTCTCGGTGGTCCGAGCGTCGGTTTCGGTCGGCGTCTGGTCCTCGGCCCACCCGGTCACGTTTTCGAGCCGCCGGTGGCAGGCTTCGAGCGCGCTGGCGTTCTCGTGGCGCCCCTCGCCGCCGTCGATCTCGCGGGCGCCCGTCGCGTTCAGGTCGGCCATCGTCGGGCCGCCGCTCTCGTTGGTCTGGCTCAGGCGCGCGGCGTCGTAGATCAGCCACGGCGCGTAGAACTCCCAGACGACCTCGCCCTCGGGGGTCACCTCCGCGACCCGGTGGCTCGCCGAGTCGGTCACGAGCGTGTCGCCGTCGGCGAGCCGGTCGGCGTCCCGCGGCCAGTTCAGGTCGCCGGTCAGGCTCCACGTCCGGGTCCAGCCGTCGCCGTCGGTCGGGTCCCGACCGCGGTTGGCGTACTCGACGATCCGGTCGTTCTCGCTGTCGCCGACCAGTAGCGTGGGCGTCCCGTTCTCGCTTTCGAGGTAGTCGGGGTTGTGCTGTTCGTCGAGCACGTCGTGGTTCTGGTCGGCGCCCAGCTTCAGCTCGATCTCGCCGGTCGAG
The DNA here is from genome assembly GCF_004521895.1 of Halorussus marinus. Classification (NCBI taxonomy): domain Archaea; kingdom Methanobacteriati; phylum Methanobacteriota; class Halobacteria; order Halobacteriales; family Haladaptataceae; genus Halorussus; species Halorussus marinus. Next base: position 58,638 of record NZ_SBIR01000006.1, on the reverse strand, counting down.
CGGTTCACGACGATCGCCTGATCGAAGTTCCGCGGCGAGGCCAGATACAGCCCCTCGCCGACCTCGTCGACGTCGTTTACGTGGGTCCAGTCGTCGGTGTAGTTCTCCGCGACGTCGTCCCGATCGTAGTGGTCGTCGAAGTGCCACTCCCACTCGATCTCCTCGGTCGTGCGGTTGTAGACGAAGATGCGGTCCTCGTTCTCGTCGGTCGTCTCGTTGTAATTGCGCATGTTGGCGACCAGAATCTCCTCGCCGCCCTCGATCAGGTCGGCGTCGTGGGTGTCGGCGAGGTCGAATCGCTCGGTCCAGACTCGCTGTTGGGCGGCGGGGTCGAACTCGTAGACGACGGTCTCGTGGCCCCGGACGGTGGCGGTCACGAAGACGTGTCCGTTCGCCATCGGGTCGACGTCGTAGCCCCACACCGCGTCGAGCTCCTCGGCGCTCTGGTGGACCCACCGGATCTCGCCCCGCGGTCCGACGCCGACGAGCTTGGCGGGCCGCTTGCCGCCCTCGGAGCCAAAGCGCATCCCCTGGACGCTGACGACGGTCGTACCGTTCGCGGGCTCGGTCACGGTGCCGACGCAGGGGTCGTCGGGCGCGGGCTGGCCGGCCGGCCCGACGCCGGCCGCCTCGCCGCCCCGGGTTCCGATCTCGGCCCCGCTCCCCCCGGCGACCGCGGGCGGAATCGCGGTCGAGAGACAACACAGCACCGTGACGGTGAGGGCCCACCGCCGCGAGAACGTGTGCATGGGTTCCCGTATCGACGGTGTCGCTTTTGAAGCTTCGCCCTCCGGCTCGGTCGATCACTCGACCCGTTCGGCGGCGTCGGCGAGCGCTTCTCGTGTGTTGACGTTCTCGAAGGAGTCGCCGGCGAACCGCGCGAGCTCCTCGCCCTCGACCGCGGCGATCTCGAGGTCCTCGAACGGCGCGACGATCCGGCGGTCCCCGCGTTCGAGCGCCCGATCGCAGGCGGCCGCCATCGCGTCGGCCCGGTAGACCGCGTGGATCGGCTCGAAGTAGCCGTCGAGACGCGGTACCGCCCCGTCGCGGCCCGCCGCCCGCTCGAAGAGGTGGGCGACGAGCGCGGGGTCGACGAACGGCATGTCGCAGGCGACCACCGCGGCGTACTCCGACTCGGCGGTCCGGAGCCCCGTCCGAATCCCCGCCATCGGCCCCCGATCGGGCTCCGGGTCGACCGCGAACGACACCGGGTGGTCGTAGCCCGCCAGCGCGTCGGCCAGCCCCTCGCGCTGGTCGGCCCGGCAGTTGAGCACGAGCGCGTCGACCGCGGGCGCGATGCGGTCGGCGACTCGGCGCACCATCGGGACGCCCGCGAGGTTGGCAAGCGCCTTGTCGGGCTCGCCGAATCGGGTCGAGCGCCCCCCGGCGACGACGACTCCGGCGGCCATGGTCGGCCGTTTTCGGGCCAGCGTCAAGTAGTTCGTGCTCTCTCGGTCGCGACGGTCAGTCCCGCCCGATGCTGGCGACGCGCGCCTCGCCCGAGGCGGCGTCGATGTGGACGTTGAACGTCTCGCCGTCTTCGGTTCGGGCCCGCACGATCCAGGTGTTGCTCTCCCGGTAGGGATCCTCGGGGATCTCGGCGACCTCGTGGCCCTCGTCGGCGAGCACGTCGCCGGCGCGCTCGACGGCGGCATCGGCGTCCCCGATCGCCCGGCCCTGACGCGCGAGATTGACCGTCAGCACCGGCACCTCGCTGGCCCGGACGACCTCCTCGGTCACGCTCCCGAGGACGTACCGGTCGACGCCCGACCGCCCGCGGGTCCCCATCACGATCATGTCGGCGTCGCGGTCCTCGGCGTACGCGCCGATGACGGTCTTCGGATTCCCCTCCTCGATCGCTGTGACGACGTCGACGCCGCGCTCCTCGGCCTCCTCGGCGATGCGCGCGGTCGCCTCCTCGCCCTCCTCGCGTCGGGCCTCGCGGGTCTCGGCCCGGCCCGCCTCGGAGGGCTGGTAGTTCAGCGCCTTCTCGTCGACAACGTAGAGGGCGTGGACCTCGGCGTCCGCGAGCTCGGCGACGTTGAGCGCGTGGGTCGTCACCGGGCGCTGTTCGGTACCGTCGGTCGGAACGAGGATCCGGTCGTACATGTCCGAGCGTTCGGCCCGGCGGTTGAAGTATTTCGGGTCTCCGGTCAGCAGAACCGGTCGAGTCCCGACTGTCGGCGCGCCCGCCCTTCGGGATCGGCGACCCACGGCGTCCGACCGTCGCGGGCGGCGTCGAGGTCCACGTCCGGCGGGTCGGCGTCCTCGTGGCCGGGACACGACGGTCCGCACTCGGCGGGGTTGACCACGCCGCCTTTCCACTCGCAGAACGGCAGGCCGTCGGCGCCCTCGCGGGCCGCGACCTCGGCCCGCGCGCAGGCGGGAAACTCGTAGGTCCGCCACCCCTTCCCGTAGGCCCGCTCGGCCATCCGCCGGCGCCGACGGGCCTTCTCGTCGGCCGAGACGGGCGCGACGTCGGTCCGGAGCGGGTGTTCGTCGAGCACCTCGACGCCGCCCTCCGAGGCGGGTAGGGGCTCGGGCTCGCGGACGACCTCCCGGTCGCCGGTCACGGGGTCGAACCGCCAGACGCCGACCGGGTCGGGGAGCCGGTTGAGGTGGGCGCCGGTGACGTAGCTCTCGGTCGCGAGCACCGCTTTGTCGACCACCGCGAGGCTCGCGTCCTTCCGGAGCTGTGTCAGCAGGTCGCCGGGCGCGTCGAGGTCGGGCTTGTTCTCGACGCCGACGAGCCGCCCGAACCAGTCGTCGGGGTAGCGCGCGACCTGCCGGACGCCGCCGCCGAGCGCGCGCTCGAAGAACCCGATCTCGACCGCCCGGTCGGCGACCCGTCTGGCGTGCTCGGGCGAGCAGTCGAACGCCTCGACGGGGTCGCGGGCCCGCCCGACGCTCGCGTCGCTCTCGACGGCGGCGTCGGGGATCGCCTCGGGAGTCAGCGCCGCGCGGGCGTCCATCCCCGGGCCGGGCTCGACGCAGACCACGTCGAGGATTCGGTTGCCCGGCGCGCGGACCCCGCCGCCGATCTGGCGGCCGACGACCCACTCCTCGGTCGCTTCGAGGTGAGCGCACAGCGCCAACTCGAAGGGGAACTCTCGCACACTCTCGCTCCGGACGCCGGAAACAAAAGCTAATCGCCGGTCGGGATCGGCTCGTCGCGTCCGGGCTCGGTCGCGTGCGGTCCGTCAGGTCGCCGTCGCGTCCTCGGCGGCCGACGGCGCGGTTTCGCGCTCCATCTCGAGCACGTCGAGTTCGCCGTCGAGAGTCACCGCCAGCACCTCGTCGTCGAGCGGGATCTCGATCCGGATCCGCCACGGATCCTCCGAGCGGACGGTGGTGTACTCGTCGCTGACACACCACGGCAGGTCCCAGTAGGGCTTCGTACAGAGGTCGACGCCGTGGTCGCGGTGGAACGTTACCACGTCCGACTGGTCGAGTAGCGAGAGGCCCACCGCCGAGTAGAGCCGGTGGCGACACTGCTCGCACTCGTGGTCGACCCGGACCTCCAGCCCGAGGTAGTCCTCGTCGTCGTGGGTGACTGCGGTCTTCATCCGGCCGTTACACTCGGGGCAGACCCCGTCGGCCGCCAGACAGTGGAGGTGGCGGACGCGCTGATTGAACGCGTCGAGGATCTCCTCGCGGGTCCGGTCGTTGAGTCCGCCGGGCGGGAACGGATACTCTCCGTGGTTCTTCTCGCACTCGCTACACGCGATGGCCAGCATCTCGTCGGCGTAGTAGGCGTGGAGGGCGGCCCCGCAGGCCGCGCAGGTGCTGTCGGTCTCGAACGGCCCCATCTCGGGGTGCTCGTTGAAGGTCCCGGCGAGCACCGCGCGGACGACCTTCTTGCCCGCCTGCCGGAACTCGTAGCCGTCGTCGGTGCTCGCGACGAAGTGGTCGGTGAGCTGTTTGAGGTGGTAGTTGAACTGCGCGCTGTCGCGCATGTCGACCTCCCGGCGCAACTCCGAGAAACTCACCGGGCGCTCGGGGGCCTTCCAGAGCGCCTCCAGGATCGAGAGCCGCGTCTCGTTGGCGATGACCGAGAACGCCTCGGCGGGGGCCACGCAGTCCTCGCAGTCGTTGATCGTCGCGTTCGGCCCGCTCGTCTCGCTCATACGTCGGCCAACGACCGCTTGGGGCTAAAACGTTCGCTTTAGCTCTCTTTTGTAAAATATATTATTGGTATGGCCGCTCGATCGGTAGCGACCCCGACCGACGACGCGCGCACTTCGGTACCACTGGTCTCGCCCCGACGCGACCGGGCGAACCAGAACAGTAGGTTTATCAGTCGTTCGGGGCGAATCTTCCAGTAGAATTACTTCAGGAGGTCAACGTTGACAGGAACATACGCCCAACCGGAGGTGAATATCGGGCTGGTCGGCCACGTAGACCACGGAAAGACGACGCTCGTGCAGGCGCTTTCCGGCGAGTGGACGGACCAGCATTCCGAGGAGATGAAACGTGGTATCTCCATCCGGCTCGGGTACGCAGACGCCACGTTCCGGCAGTGTCCCGGCATGGACGCTCCGGAGTGCTACACGGTCGATGAGACCTGCCCGGATGGCAGCGAGAGCGAACCGGTCCGAACGGTGTCGTTCGTCGACGCGCCGGGCCACGAGACGCTGATGGCGACGATGCTCTCTGGCGCGGCCATCATGGACGGCGCGGTGCTCGTGGTGAGCGCGAGCGAGCCGGTCCCGCAGGCCCAGACCGAAGAACACCTGATGGCGCTCGACATCATCGGGATCGACAACATCGTCATCGCCCAGAACAAGGTCGACCTCGTCGACCGCGAGCAGGCCGAGCAGAACTACCGGGAGATCCAGGAGTTCGTCGAGGGCACCGTCGCCGAGGACGCGCCGGTCGTGCCTATCTCGGCCCAACAGGAGGTCAACATCGACCTCCTCATCGACGCCGTCGAGGAGGAGATCCCGACGCCCGACCGCGATCCGGATCGGGACGCCCGGATGTACGTCGCCCGGAGCTTCGACATCAACCGTCCCGGCACGTCGTGGGACGGGCTGGTCGGCGGCGTGCTCGGCGGCAGTCTGGTCGAAGGCCGGCTGTCGAACGGCGACGAGATCGAACTCCGGCCCGGCAGGGAGGTCGAGGAGGGCGGCCAGACCGAGTGGCAGCCCATCCAGACAGAGGTGCGCTCGCTTCAGGCGGGCGGCGACACCGTCGACGAAGTGACGCCCGGCGGCCTGCTCGGCGTCGGCACCGGCCTCGACCCCAGCCTCACCAAGGGCGACGCGCTGGCGGGCCAGCTCGCCGGCCCGCCGGGGTCGCTCCCGCCGACGTGGCGCCAGTTCACGATGGAGGTCGATCTGCTCGAACGCCTCGTTGGCGTCGACGACGAGGACGTCGAGGAGATCTCGACGGGCGAGCCGCTGATGCTCACCGTCGGCACCGCGACCACGGTCGGCTCCGTGACCAGCGCCCGCGAGGGCGAGTGCGAGGTCGCGCTGAAGCGGCCCGTCTGCGCGCCCGAGGGGGCCAAGATCGCCATCAACCGCCGGATCGGCGCACGCTGGCGGCTCATCGGCGTCGGCACCCTGCGCGGATAGATGGCCGACGCGGTCGCCTTCGACACGAGCGCACTCATGATGCCGATCGAGTGCGACGTGCGGGTCTTCGACGAACTCGACCGCCTGCTGGGCGAGTTCGAGTGCGTCGTCCCCCGCGCCGTCCGCGACGAGCTGTCGAAGCTCGCGGACGGCGCCGGACAGGAAGCCGTCGCCGCGAGCGTCGGCGCGGACCTGGCGGCCGACCGCTGTCGGACCGTCGATCACGACGAATCGTACGCCGACGACGCGCTGGTCGAACTCGCAGACGAGGTCGACTACGTCGTCACGAACGACGCCCCGTTGAAACGGCGCGTGCTCGACGCGGGCACACCGGTAATTCATATAAGGGGCCGGAACAAACTCGAAATCAGCAAACCTTAGCATGTACAAACGGGTCAGACTCAAAGATACGGTCGAGGTGCCCCCAAAGCACCTCGCGGAGGTCACGCCGAAGCTAGTGAAGCGACTGCTCCAGGACAAACTCGAAGGTCGGATGGACGAGGACGCGGGTAGCGTCGTCAGCGTCACCGAGGTCCACGACATCGGCGACGGCGCGGTGTTGCCAAACCGCCCCGGCGTCTACTACGAGGCGGAGTTCGACGCCGTCACCTACGACCCGAAGATGCAGGAGGTCGTCGACGGCGAGATCGTCGAGGTCGTCAACTTCGGCGCGTTCGTCGGCATCGGTCCGGTCGACGGACTGCTCCACGTCTCTCAGATCTCCGACGAGTACCTCGCGTACGACGAGGAGGGCCAGATGCTCGCCTCCCGCGAGTCGAACCGCACGCTCGGGGTCGGCGACTCGGTCCGGGCGCGCATCGTCACCAAGAGCATCGACGAGCGCAACCCCCGCGAGAGCAAGATCGGCCTCACCGCAAAGCAGGTCGGACTGGGCAAACACGGCTGGCTGAAAGAGGACCGCGAGAAGCGCCAGGCGACCACCGAGAGTGAGTAACGATGGCCAGTGACCGACTCGCCTGCCGCGAATGTCACGCCGTCGCCGAGCCCGATCAGGACACCTGCCCGATCTGCGGGTCGACCAGCCTCACCGAGGACTGGGCCGGATACGTCATCGTCGCCCATCCCGACGAGAGCGAGATCGCCGTCGAGATGGAAGTCACCCAGCCGGGCAAGTACGCGCTGAAAGTCCGGTAGAGCCGTGAGCGACGCCCTCCTCGTCTTGCCCGACGAGCTCCGCGGCGAGCTCAAAGCGCCGCTTGGGCGGATCTTCACCGACGCCGAGCCGCTGGTGGCCGCGGCGGGCGGCCCCCTCATCGCGGTCGGCGACGTGGTGACCGCCCACCTCGCGGCGGCCGGAGCCGCCCCGGACGTCGCGGTCGTGGACGGACTGACCGAGCGTGAGGCTGTCTCCGAGTCGGTCGGCGAGGAGGTCGCCCGCCTCCGCGAGACCGCCCGCGAAGTCCGCGTCGAGAACCCCGCGGCGACCCTGACCCGCGAGTTGCTCGTCGCGCTCCGGGACGCGCTCGCCGACTCCGAGCCGACGATCGTCGTCGTCGACGGCGAAGAAGACCTCGCGACGCTGCCCGCGATCGCCCTCGCGCCGGCCGGCGCGAGCGTGGTCTACGGCCAGCCGGGCGAGGGAATGGTCCACGCGACCGTGACCGACGAGCGCAAGGCAGAGATGCGCGACCTGTTGAGACGGATGGACGGCGACGCCGCGGCGGCGCTCGGTATCCTGGACGGGGAGTAGCGAACGCTGGACGCGGATTTCCGGCGGGTGTACGCGATACTCGACAATTCAGTCGTCGCACCAGTTGCCGTACCGCGAGCGAGGAGCGTAGTCGTTCGAAAGGCACTGCCTTTCGTGATGACGAGAGAGCGTCGCTCTCTCGGATCACGACGAGCGAGCGGGCCGAGGAACCGTCGAACGAGCGCCTCCGGCGCTCGTGAGGCGGTGACGAAGTGCTTTTGATCGACGTTTTGCAAGGGAGGCGCGTTCAGGCGCCGCCCGCAGCAAAAGGTCGTTGGTCGTTCGAAATCCTTTTACACGCTACGAGGAGTATAAGTGAGTAACTGAGTACACATGGAAGTCGAAATCCTCTCCGAGGAGCAGAACCCGATGCTCCACCGGTCCGAAGTGCGGTTCCAGATCGTCCACGACGAAGCGACCCCCTCGCGGCTGTCGGTCCGCGACAGCCTCGCCGCGAAGCTCGACAAGGATTCGAGCGAGGTCGTGGTCCACGAGATGAACACCAAGTTCGGGATGCGCAAGACGGTCGGCTACGCCAAAGTCTACGAGAGCCCCGAGCACGCCCGCGACGTCGAGCAGGACCACATGCTCGAACGCAACAAGATCACCGCCGAAGCCGACGGCGAGGCCGACCCCGAGGAGGCCGAATAATGGCGCGACACGAGCTTTACAACGACGACGGCACCACGGACCGCGAGCAGTGTACCCGGTGTGGCGACTCGTTCCTCGCCGACCACGGCGACCGCCTCCACTGCGGTCGGTGCGGGTACACCGAGTGGAAGTAAGGCGATGCTCCGGTTCGGGGCGCGGCGCACCGTGACCGACCGAGCGGTGAGCGGGGAGCCGTGAGCGAGCGACTGCGCGTCCTCGGTATCGAGGGAACCGCGTGGGCGGCCAGCGCGGCCGTCTGCGTGAGCGACCCGACCGACGGCGCGTCGGCGGTCGATCCCGACTCGGTTTTTATCGAGACCGACGCGTACCAGCCAGACAGCGGCGGCATTCACCCCCGCGAGGCGGCCGAGCACATGAGCGACGCCGTCCCGGCGGTCGTCGAGACCGCGCTCGAGGCGGCCGACGGCCCGATCGACGCGGTCGCGTTCTCGCGCGGGCCCGGGCTCGGCCCGTGTCTGCGAACCGTCGGCACAGCCGCCCGCGCGCTGGCCGGCGCCCTCGACGTGCCGCTGGTCGGGGTCAACCACATGGTGGCCCACCTCGAGATCGGCCGCCAGCAGTCCGGGTTCGACTCGCCGGTCTGTCTGAACGCCTCGGGTGCGAACGCACACGTTCTGGGCTACCGCAACGGCCGATACCGCGTCCTCGGCGAGACGATGGACACCGGCGTCGGCAACGCCCTCGATAAGTTCACCCGCCACGTCGGGTGGTCCCACCCCGGCGGCCCGAAGGTCGAGGCGGCGGCCGAAGACGGCGAATACGTCGACCTCCCGTACGTCGTCAAGGGGATGGACTTCTCGTTTTCGGGGATCATGAGCGCCGCGAAAGACGCCTACAAACAGGGCGTCCCGGTCGAGAACGTCTGTTTCTCGCTCCAGGAGAACGTCTTCGCCATGCTGACTGAGGTCGCCGAGCGCGCGCTGTCGCTGACCGGGAGCGACGAGCTCGTCCTCGGGGGCGGTGTCGGACAGAACGACCGCCTTCGGGCGATGCTCGCGTCGATGTGCGACCAGCGCGGGGCCGACTTCTACGCGCCCGAGCCCCGATTCCTCCGGGACAACGCCGGGATGATCGCGGTGCTCGGCGCCGAGATGGCGCGGGCCGGCGACACGATCGGCGTCGAGGCGTCGGCGGTCGACCCGAATTTCCGGCCGGATCAGGTCGAGGTCTCGTGGCGCTCGGCCGACGAGTCGGTCGCGCGCCGACGCCCGGGTCGCGACGAGCGACGGGGCGCCGAGGCGACCGTCGAGATCGGTCCCGAACGGGTCACCAAGCGCCGCCTGCCCAAACGCTACCGCCATCCCGATCTCGACGCGCGGCTCCGGCGCGACCGGACGGTCCTCGAAGCCCGACTCACCAGCGAGGCGCGCAGTCACGGCGTCCCCACGCCGGTCGTCTACGACGTCGACCCCGTCGAGGGGACGATCGTCTTCGAGCGCGTGGGCGCGACCGACCTCCGAGACGACCTAACGCCCGATCGGGTCCGGGCGGTCGCCCGTCACCTCGCCGCGATCCACCGCGCGGGGTTCGTCCACGGCGATCCGACGACCCGGAACGTCCGGGTCGAGCGGCCGACCGGCGGCCCGGACGCCGGCCGGACGTATCTCATCGATTTCGGACTCGGCTACTACACCGACGACGTCGAGGACTACGCGATGGACCTCCACGTCTTCGGCCAGAGCCTCGACGGGACCGCCGACGACGCCCCAACGCTCCGCGAGACGTTCGCGGACGCGTACGCCGAGGCCGGGGACCCGGACGTGCTCGCGCAGTTAGCGGCGATCGAGGGCCGGGGCCGCTACCAGTAGCGGTCCATCGGCGGTCCTCGATCACCGAAGGCTACAAGCGCGCCCCGGCCCATGGTGCGTCTATGTACGTGCTGGGCGTCGTCGGCGAGTCGGCGCGCGCGATCGCCGACGACTTGGCGGAGCAGTTCGGCGGGGACGAACGGGTCGCGGTCGTGACGCGCGAGCATCCCGACATCGAGGACGGAGCGCCGGGAGACACGAGAGTCCAGTTCGGCGAGGACGGGTGGCGGGCGTCGGGTCGGGACCGATCGCTCTCGGATCTCCTCGAGGACCTCGCCCCGGAGTACGACTACGCCGTCCTCGCGGGATTCCCCGAAGCCGACGTCCCGCAGGTGATCGTCGGCGACGCGTCTGCCCGCGGGACGGCGCTGGTGGAGGCGGCCGAACCCGCGGACCTCGACCCCGCCGAGGTCCGGGCGCGCCTCGATGCGACCGAGCCCTACGAGACCCTCGAATCGCTGGTCGCCGAAGCGAAGCGCTCGGCCGACGCCCCCTTTTCGGGCGCCATCGCCACCTTCACCGGCCGGGTTCGCGCGAAGGACGACGACGACGACGAGCCGACCGAGTACCTCGAGTTCGAGAAGTACGAGGGCGTCGCCGAGGAGCGGATGACCGCCATCGAGTCGGAACTCGAAGACCGCGACGGCGTGTTCGACGTGTTGCTGTACCACCGGACCGGCGTCATCGAGTACGGCGAGGACATCGTCTTCGTCGTGGTGCTGGCCGGTCACCGCGAGGAGGCGTTCCGCACGGTCGAGGACGGGATCAACCGCCTCAAAGACGAGGTACCGATCTTCAAGAAGGAGGTCACGACCGACGAGCAGTTCTGGGTCCACGAGCGGTCGTGACTCCGGTCGCGCCGCCGAACGTCAGACGTTACCACGACTTTACGACAGAAAACTAGTCTGTAGAAAGAAAGAGCGAGAAGAGTTTTTGAACTTTTTGCGGGACTCAGAAAACGTCGTAAAACGAGCGTTTCACCCCATTTTCCCCTGTCGTGTCGGATTCAAAATGCGAACGCTCGGAAAACTACGCTAACCGTCTCCTCTTTATAACACCCCCTGGTGTCAAAGGAGAAACGAGGCATGAGCGCAACCACGAAGCCCTCCGAAACCCCCGAACCGCAGTCGAAGGAACAGCGGCTCAAGCAGTTCCTCCAGCGCAAGGCCGACGACGGGGAGATGTACTTCAAGAGCAAGTTCATCGCCGACGAAGTCGACCTCTCCGCCAAGGAGATCGGCGCGCTGATGGTGAAGCTCAAAGACTCGGCGACCGACCTCGAGATCGAGAAGTGGTCGTACACGAGCGCGACGACCTGGCGCATCGCCCCCGCCTGACTCCCCGCGGTCGGGTCGCACCGCCGCCCGACTGGTCCCTTCTTCCCCGCTTTCGAGCCGGTAGCGATCGCTGGCTTCGATAGGTTTGTAACCGCCCGCCGAGACGCTTCGGGCGTGTCACTCGTCTCGGCGCTCACGACCGCCATCCTGCCGGTGTTGTCGGTGGCGGCCGTCGGATTCGTGCTCGGCAAGACCCGCGACGTCGATGTCGACGCGCTCGGGACGATCACCATCTACGTCCTCACCCCGTCGCTGGTGTTTTACAGCCTCGCGACCTCGTCGCTGTCGGGCGAAGTCGCCGCGCGGGTCGTCGGGGGCGTCGTCGCGTTCACCTTCGTGATGGTTCTGCTCGCGGAGGGCGTCGGTCGCCTGCTCGGGGAGTCCGAACCCGTACTGGGCGCGATAGTCCTCTCGTCGTCGTTCCCCAACGCGGGCAACTACGGTATCCCGCTCGCGGCGTTCGCGTTCGGCGCGGTCGGGCGCTCGACCGCGGTGCTCTTTATCGCGGGCCAGTCGGTGCTGATGTACACCGTCGGGGTCTACGTCGCGTCCCGGAGCGGAAACACGACCGCTGGCGGCGCCGTCGCGGAGGTGTTCAGGCTCCCGCTTGTGTACGCGGTCGCGATCGCGGGGCTCGCGCGGTGGTTCGACGCCGTCCCGCCGACCGACACCGCCGCGATGGAGACCCTGCGGCTCGTCGGCGATTCTGCGATCCCCGTCATGTTGCTCATCCTCGGGATCCAGCTCGCCAACACCCGCCACGGCGCCGCGCTCTCGCGGGTCGCCGTCTCGAACGGCCTGAAGCTCGTGGTCGCGCCGGCGGTCGGCGTCGCGGTCGCGTTCGCGGTCGGTCTCGGGGCGGACTCGACGGTCGCGCGGGTGTTTGTGCTCGAAGCCGCGATGCCCGCGGCCATCACGCCGCTCATCCTCTCGATCGAGTACGACGAGGGCACGGTCGGCGTCTCCGGCCCGGAGTATCTCAGCACCGCCATCTTCGCCAGCACGCTCGCCAGCGTGGGCACGCTGACCGTCCTCATCGCGGTGTTGCAGTCGGGTGCGGTGATTTAGTCGGCGCTGTCAGGGGGTTTATCAACGCCCGCGCCGTACCTCGTAACCGAATGGGTTCGAACGCCCCGCCCGCCGACGGTCCGTCGCCGGAGCGATTGCGCGGCGTGTTCCGGGTGTACGAGGCCCGCCGCGAGGGCGACCAACTGGTGTACTTCGGGGAACCGCTCGTCGCGCAGGACCAGCTCATGGACGCCGTGTGGCCGCTGTTTCGCGAACACGGCTACGAGGTCCAGCTCTCGACGCGCACCGGCGAGTACGTCCTCGTGGCCGAACCCTCGGACACGAGCATCGACGGGATCCCGTGGACGAACGTACTCTTGTTCGTGTTGACCGCGCTCTCGACGCTGTACGCCGGGGCCGCGTGGTACCACATCGACGTCGCGGCCGACCCCCTCGCGCTCCTCGAAGCGTGGCCGTTCGCCGCCGCGGTCATCGGCGTCTTGCTCACCCACGAGCTCGGCCACTACGTGATGACTCGGTACCACGGCGTCGAGGCGAGCCTGCCGTACTTCATCCCGATGCCGACGCTCATCGGCACGATGGGCGCGGTCATCCGGATGAAAGGCCACATGCCCGACCGCGAGGCGCTGTTCGACATCGGGGTCGCCGGGCCGATCGCGGGGCTGGTCGCGACCGTCGCCGTCACCGCGATCGGGCTCGCCATGGGGCCGATCGACGTCCCGCCGGGGCTCGTCGACAACCCCAACACGATCCAGATCGAGTTCGGCTACCCGCCGCTCCTGACGCTCATCGCCTCGATCATGGGCGAGCAAGTGAGCTACGCCGACCCCACGAAGGCGATCAACCCCGTCGTCATCGGCGGCTGGGTCGGGATGTTCGTCACCTTCCTCAACCTCATCCCGGTCGGCCAGCTCGACGGGGGCCACATCGTCCGCGCGATCCTCGGCGAGCACCAAGAGCGCATCGCCGCGCTCGTCCCGGTCGCGCTGTTCGGGCTCGCGGCGTACGTCTTCTACGTCAAACAGGTCTCCAACGCCTCGGTGCTGTGGGTGTTCTGGGGACTGCTCGCGACGTGGGTCGCCTACGTCGGGCCCGCGACGCCGATCGACGACGACGGGCTCGATACGCGCCGGAAGCTGGTCGGTCTCCTGACGCTCGTGTTCGGCGTGCTGTGTTTCACGCCGGTCCCGATCGAGATCATCACGTAACCTCTCGGTCGGTTCTCGGCTACGTTCCGTGCGTGTACCCCCGATCGGCCAGCGGCTCGCCGTCGAGTTCGACGCCCGCGGCGGTCGCCTCGCCGATCACCGAGATCGGGGTCGGTGAGGCCTCTCTGAGCGCCGGCACTTCGGCCTCGGGCGCCGTGAACACCAGTTCGAAGTCCTCGCCGAAGAAGATCGAGAGCTCGCGGCGCTCGGCTCTCCCGTCGGCCACCGCCCGGACCGACTCGTCGACCGGTAGCGACTCCGAGTCGACCGAGAATCCGCAGTCGCTCGCCGCCGCGAGCTGGTGGAGCGAGCGCGCGAGCCCGTCGCTCGAATCCATCATCGCGGTCGCGCGCGGCGCGACCGCCCGGCCCGCCGCGACCCGTGGCTCGAACCGGAACAGCCCGTTGGCGCGTTCGTACTCGCCGCGGTCGAACAGCGCGAGTGCGGCTCCGCTCCGGCCGAGCGTGCCGGTGACACAGACGACCTCGCCCGGGCTCGCGCCCGACCGGAAGACGGGGGCGTCGGTCCGGCCCAGCGCGGTGGTCGCGGTCGTGAACTCCCGGCTCTCGTCCAGATCGCCGCCGACGTACTCTGCGCCGACCGCTTCGCAGACGTCGCTCGCGCCCACGACGAACGCCTCTAGCTCCTCGGGGTCGAACGCTGGCGCGGCGTACACCGCGACCACGGCGGTCGCCGCCGCGCCCATCGCGGCCACGTCCGACAGCGACGCGCCGACCGCCCGCCAGCCAGCGGTGTACCGGTCGGTCCCGTCGGGGAAGTCGGTCGTCTCGTGGAGCATGTCGGTCGTCAGCACCTGTTCGCCCACGACCGCGGCGTCGTCGCCCGCGGCCGAAAGTCGATCGGCGAGCGCCGACAGTGCCGCCCGTTCGTCCATGGGTCGCCAATCGCGCGCTCGCCGGGAAAGTGCTCCGGTCTCGACGGTTTCGTTCGGTGGCTTCAAGCCGCGACCCGCCGTCTGTCGGGGCGATGGAGGTCAACCTCGGCGACGTGCGGTCGGCCGGCGTCGGCTTCGTCGCGGGCGCGATCGTGCTGGTGGCGGTGTACTCGTTCGTCGGCCTCGACGAGGTGGCGGCGGCGCTGGGCCGTGCCGATCCCGCGATCGTCGCGGCGGTCGTCGCGGTCGCGCTCGCGTGGCTGGTGGCCTGGAGCCTCGCGCTCCGGACCGTGCTCGCGGTCATCGCGACCGAGATATCGGTCTCGCGGGCGTTCATGCTGTTCGCGGGCGCGACGTTCGCCAACAACGTGACCCCGTTCGGACAGGCCGGCGGCGAGCCGTTCAGCGCGCTGCTGGTCTCGCGCACCACCGGCATCGAGTACGAGAACGGGCTGGCGGCGGTCGCGAGCGTCGACACCCTCAACTTCGTCCCGTCGGTCTCGTTCGCGCTGGTCGGGGTCGGCTACTACGCGACCCGGTTCACCGTCGGCGGCCGGATCGAACTCGCGGCGCTCGCGCTCGGCGCGCTCGCGCTCGCGGTCCCGCTCGGGGCGTTTCTCGGGTGGCGAGCGCGCGACCGCCTCGCCGCGGTCGCGGTCTCGGTCATCGTCCCGGCGGGCCGGCTCGTCGGTCGGGTCGTCCCGATCGTCGGGACGCCCGACCGGGCCGACGTGCGACGCCGGATCGAGGGGTTTTTCGCCGCGCTCGAACGGGTCGCGGGCGACCGCCACCAGCTCGGGGTCGCGCTCGGGTTCTCCGCGCTCGGCTGGCTCTTGCTGTCGGTGTCGCTGTGGCTCTCGCTGGTCGCGCTCGGTCACGCGGTGCCGTTCGCGGCGGCGCTTTTCATCGTCCCGCTCGCGAGCGTCGCCAGCGTGACGCCCCTGCCCGGCGGGCTCGGCGGCGTCGAGGCGACGCTGGTCGTGCTCATCGTGCCGATCACGGGGGTCGACGCCGCCACCGCCGGCGCGGCCGCGGTCGTCCACCGCGGGGCGACCTACTGGCTCCCGGTCTTGATCGGGGGCGCCGCGACCGCGATGCTCGAAGCGAACAACGCACACGGCGTGGGCGAATGACGACCCGCTAACGATGCCTTTAAACGCCGCGGAACGGAATTCGTGGGTATGACGACGCTCTACGACGTTCCCGCGGACGACCTCATCGACGCGGTCGCCGCGACGCTCGAGGATCGACTCGACGAACCCGACTGGGCAGAGTACGCCAAGACCGGCGAGAGCCGCGAGCTCCCGCCCGAGCAGGAGGACTTCTGGGCGACCCGCGCCGCGAGCATCCTCCGGAAGGTCGCCACCGACGGCCCCATCGGCGTCGAGCGCCTCTCGACCCACTACGGCGACAAGAAGGGCGGGTCGAACCGCTATCAGGTCGCCCCCGAACACCGCACCGACGGCAGTCGGAACATCATCCGGACGATCCTCCAGCAGCTCGAAGACGAGGACCTCGTCGACACCGAGGGCAACGCGGGCCGCATCGTGACCGGCGACGGTCGCAGTCTCCTCGACGACGCCGCGGGCGAGGTCATGCAGGACCTCGACCGGCCGGAGCTCGAACGCTACGCGTAATCCGTTCTCGCCGGGGCGTTCGCCCCGCCGCAGTTTTCCGCTCCCGGGAGCCGCGCGTCGGGCCCGCCCGACGGGCCGCCCCGTCCGTAATGGTTTTTGGCCGTGCGCGATAACGAACACGTAGTCATGAGCGACCAGCCCGACGACGAGCGCCTCGAAGAACTCCGCAAGAAGAAGATGCAGGAGATGCAAGAGCAGGGCGGCCAGGAGGAGGCCCAACAGCAGGCCCAACAGCAGGCCGACGCCCAGAAGCAGGCGATGTTGCGCAAGCACCTCACCGACGGCGCGCGCAAGCGGCTCAACTCCGTCCGGATGAGCAAGCCCGACTTCGCCGAGCAGGTCGAGCGACAGGTCCTCGCGCTGGCCCAGAGCGGTCGAGTCAACGGCAAGATCGACGAGGACAAGATGAAAGAGCTCCTCCGCGAGCTCAAGCCCGACTCCAAGAGCTTCAACATCCGCCGGCGCTGAGATGGAGCTCGGTCTGCTCTACAGCGGCGGGAAAGACTCGACGCTCGCGGCGCTCTTGCTCGAAGACTTCTACGACGTCACGCTCGTCACCGCGAGCTTCGGCATCACCGACGCGTGGGAACACGCGCGTGCGACCGCCGAGCGGACCGGCTTCGCGTTCGAGACAGTCGAGCTCGACGCCGAGGTGGCCGACGACGCGGTCGAGACGATGGTCGCCGACGGCTACCCCCGGAACGGGATCCAGCGGGTTCACCTCCACGCCCTCGAAGCCGTCGCCGAACTGGGCTTCGACGCGGTGGCCGACGGCACCCGCCGGGACGACAGAGTGCCGTCGGTCTCGCGGGCGCAGGCCCAGAGCCTCGAGGACCGCCACGGCGTCGACTACATCGTCCCGCTGGCCGGGTTCGGACGGGGCGCGGTCGACGCGCTCGTCGAGGAGACCCTCGACGTCCGGACGGGCCCGAGCGACCAGATCCCGAAGGCCGACTACGAGGACGAACTCCGGGCGTTGCTGGCCCGCGAACACGGCGAGGCGGCGGTCGCCGAGGTGTTCCCCGACCACACCCAGACGTACGTCGAGGGGTTCGCGCGCGCCGACGCCGAGTCGGGGGCGCCGGACGCGAAGTAAAAGGTTTCAAGCGCGCGCTCGCCCAACGTCTCCCCATGTACGACCGAATCAAGGGCTTCCGGGACTTCTACCCCGCGGAGATGGGCGCGCGCCGCGAGACGTTCGACGCCGTCGAGGACACCGCCCGACGCTACGGCTTTCGGGAGATCGACACGCCCGCGCTGGAGCGGACCGAAATGTACGTCGACAAGAGCGGCGAGGAGATCGTCGACGAACTCTACAGCTTCGAGGATCAGGGCGGCCGCGACGTGGCGCTGACGCCCGAGCTCACTCCGACGGTCGCCCGGATGGTCGTGGCGAAACAGCAAGAGCTCAGCAAGCCGATCAAGTGGTTCTCGACGCGACCGTTCTGGCGGTACGAGGAGCCCCAGAGCGGCCGCAAACGGGAGTTCTACCAGACCAACGTCGACATCTTCGGCTCCTCGGCGCCCGAGGCAGACGCGGAGTTGCTGGCCTGCGCGGCCGACGCGCTGACCGGGCTGGGACTCACCGCCGAGGACTTCGAGTTCCGGGTCAGTCACCGCGACATCCTCGGCGGGCTCCTCGACGCGTTCGACGCCGACGTCGACGTCGACGCCGCGATCCGGGCGGTCGACAAGAGCCAGAAAGTCGACCGGGCGGAGTTCTACGGCCTGTTGACCGATGCGGGGCTCTCCTACGAGCAGGCCGAGACGTTCGACGACCTGCTCGACACCCCCGAAGACGACCTCGACGAGCTGGTCGCGTTCGCCGAGACCGACCGAGTCGAACACGCCGTCGACAACCTCACCGAGGTGCTCGAAGCGACCGCCGACTTCGGCGCGCGCGAGTACTGCGCGCTCTCGCTGGAGACCGCCCGCGGCCTCGACTACTACACCGGCGTCGTCTTCGAGTGTTTCGACGCGACCGGCGACGTGAACCGCTCGATCTTCGGCGGCGGCCGGTACGACGACCTCATCGAGGGGTTCGGCGGCCAGCCTACGCCCGCGGTCGGATTCGCGGTCGGCGACGCGACGCTGACGCTGTTGCTCCAGCGGGCGGGCGTCTGGCCCGACGAGGCGATCGCGACCGACTACTACGTGTTGCAGGTCGGCGACACCCGCGCGGTGGCCGCCGACATCACCCGCGAGCTCCGCGAGGCCGGTCACGTCGTCGAGACCGACGTGGCGGGCCGGAGCTTCGGCGCCCAGCTCGACTACGCCGACTCGATCAACGCCGAGACGGTCGTCATCGTCGGCGAGCAGGACCTCGCCGACGGGAACGTGACGGTCAAGGACATGGCGTCGGGCGACCAGACCCAGACGCCCGTCGAGGCGTTCCCGCCCGAAGGCGTCTCGCGGCCGACCTACGAGGACTTCGAGTAGCGCACAGTCAACTTTTTTGACACCCCCTCCCGTACCCGCAGATATGAACGACCGCGGGACGACGTTCGAGCGAAAGCGGCTCCTTGGCGTGCTGGCGGTGCTGACGTTCGGCCTGACCGCGCTGACCGCGGTGCTGGGGCTGGTGGGGCTGACGCCGGTTATCTTCGTGTTCGGGTTCTTCATCGTGGTGCCGCTGGTCGCGATCCTCGGGGACTCGCTGCCGTTCGTGGCGAGCGCTGGCGAGGCTGGCGATCGAGCGCCCGACGCGGACGCGGTCGACCCCGTCGAACGCCTCCGGGACAGATACGCCCGCGGCGATATCTCCGACGAGGAGTTCGAGCGACGGCTCGAACGGCTCATCGAGACCGAGGGCGTCGAGGCGGGCGAGACGCGCGAGCGAGTGTTCGAGCGGGAGTGAGGTTCCGGCGCCGACCGCGACGAGCGCCGTCGCTCCGGGCGTTCGAGTGGCGAACTGACGGCACGACCGAACCGAGACTGCCCGCGGCGGGGTGTGCCCCGCGACCGCGAGGCCCCGCCGCGGCGACGCTCAGATCACGCCCGGGGTTGGCCCCGGCTTCCGATTTAAGCGCTCGCACCGACGCCGCCGCGTCCGTTCCCCCGACTTAAGTTCCTCGGCGACCGATCCCGATTCGATGCGCGCGTTCCGCGTCGCCTACGACGGCCGGCCGTTCCACGGCTTTCAGCGCCAGCCCGACGTTCCCACGGTGGAGGACAGACTGTTCGACGCCCTCCGAGCGCTCGGCGTTGCCGACCGCAAGCCCGACGGGTACGCCGCGGCGGGCCGGACCGACGCCGGGGTCTCGGCGGTGGCCCAGACCGTCGCGTTCGAGTGCCCCGACTGGCTGACGCCGGCGGCGTTCAACAGCGAACTCCCGGGGTCGATCCGTGCGTGGGCGAGCGCCGACGCCCCGCCGGACTTCCACGCGACCCACCACGCGGCGTCCCGGGCGTACGAGTATCACTGTTACGCCCCCGGCGCCGACCTCGACCGGGCGCGGGCCGCGCTCGACGATCTCCGCGGCGAGCACGACTTCCACAACCTCACGCCCGACGAGGCGAACACCGTCCGGGAGCTACGTGGCGAGGTTCGTCGCGACGGCGCGTATCTGGTCTTCGCGCTCCGGGCGGGCGGGTTCGTCCGCGAGATGATCCGGCGCGTGGTCTCGCTGGTGCGGGCCGTCGCGACCGGCGACGCCCCGGCGTCGAAAGTCGAGCGCGTGCTCGGCGCCGAGCCGATTCAGGGGCCCGACGGCGTCGCGCCCGCGCCGGCGTTCCCGCTCGTGTTGACCGACGCGTCGTACCCGTCGCTGTCGTTTCGGCCCGACGCGACCGCCGCCGCGAGCGCCCGCGAGGTCTTCGAGGACTTGCGCGAGGAGCGGGCGACGGCCGCGCGGGTCGCGGCCGCGGTCGCCCGACGAATCGACGGTTGAAACCCGTTTTTCGGCCCCGGGACAGTGCCCGGTGTGGTCTCCGATCGAACGTTCTGGGAGGCCACCAAGCGACTCGTCGCCGGAATCGTCGCCGCGGAGTTCGATCGCCGGCCGGAGTGACGTCTGAACCCCCGAACTCGTTCGCCGTCAGACCTACGGATTTTCGGACCCAACTCGCACCGATGGTCGACTGCGAGATGGCCGCCGACTGCGAGCGGGCGGCGACCCGCCGACTCCGCATCGCGTACCCCCGCGGGCAGACCTGCGAGGAGTACTACTGCGACGGCCACGCCCGGACGGTCCGCGAGGAGTTCGACCTCGAGGAGGTCGAAGTCGTCGAGACCGAGCCCCTCCGGTGAGGGTGTCGCCCCTCGGGACCGCTCAATCCCACCCGTCGGGCCAGATACCGGCGGCTCGCATCCCCTCCTCGTAGTCGTCCTCGCGGAGGCGGTTCGCGACCGCCTCGGCGGGCTGGCGGGGCAGGTCGTCGGTCGCGGCGAGTTCGCGGATCACGAGCGCGGCGAGCATGGCGTGTTCCCGGAGGTTCCGGTCGTCGACCTTGTCGCGGGTGTCGGCGTGGGTGTGGCCCCACCCGCGGCCGCGCTCGCCGGACTTGCTGTGGAGCTGGAGCGCCGGGACGCCGCGCTTCAGGAACGGCCAGTGGTCGCTGAACGGGTGAACCCGATCGGTGGTGTCGATCGGCCGATCGGTCGCCTCGGCGACCCGCGCGGCCACCTCGCCCGTCGCCTCGGAGCCGTGGGTGTACGCCAGCAGGTCGCGGAACCGCCCCGCGCCGTCGACGTTCACCACCGCGCGGACGGTTTCGAGATCGAGGGCGTCGGCCAGCGCCTCCGCGCCCAGCAGTCCGGTCTCCTCGCAGCCGACGCCGGCGACGCGCACCCGGGCGTCGAGGTCCATCTCCGCGAGGAGGTTGGCGGCGGCGACGACCACGGTGATGCCACAGCCGTTGTCGAGCGCGCCCTCGGCGATGTCGTGGGCGTCGTGGTGGCCGACCACGACGATCTCCTCGTCGGTTTCGGGTCCGAGCACGGCCTGCGCGTTGTGGCTGGTCCCGCGCTCGGTGATCGCCTCGACCCGGAGCGCCGCGGTCGCGCCCCGCTCGGCGTAGTCGGTCAGCCACGCGCCGGTCTCCTTGCTCACGCCGACGCCGGGGATCGCGGCCTCGGAGTCGAACGTCAACGACCCGGTCGGCGGAAGCTGGCCGGGCTTGTGATTGTGGAAGACGAACGCCTTCGCGCCCGCGGCCGCCGCGTGGCCGAACGTCTCCATCCGGTGGACGAACCGCGACCCCTCCGGCGTGGTGGTCGAGGCGACCGCGATCTTCCCCTCGACGTCGCAGTCGTCTATCTCCGCGGGCGTGCCGTGGCCCACGTCGACGAGTTCGCCCCGGACCTCCCCGGCCGGCGAGTACGGCAGTGCGACGGTCTCGAACGAGCGCTCGACCGGGTCGGTGACCGCGAGCTCGGCGTCCCCGCGGGTCCACCGGTGCATCTCGAAGGCGTCGACCGAGACGTCGCGCGCGCCGGCGCGCTCGAACCCCTCGGCCACCAGGTCGGCGGCCCGCCGCTCGCCGGGGTGGCCCCCCATTCGGTTCTCGATCTCGGTCAGTCGAGTCAGAAACTCCCACGGATAGGGGTCGCGCCACGCCTCGCCGAGCAGGCGGTCGGTGTCGCTCATGGACGCGTGGTTGCTCCGACGGCCCAAAAAGGTGGCCCGGGGTCGGCGCGTGCACGCTCGGCCGACCCGATCGCGGCGAGTCGTCGCCCGGTTGCGGTTCGAAATGACAAGAGCTTACATTCCGCGTTTCCCTATCGGGTGGTATGAGTTCGGTTCCCGAACGGTCGGAGATCGACGCCGAGTACAAGTGGGACTTGGAGAGCATCTACGCGACCGACGACGAGTGGGAGGACGCCTACGAGGCCGTCTCCGAGCGCCTCGACGACCTCCGGGACTACGAGGGGCGGGCCACCGAGGACGGCGAGACCCTGCTGGCCGTGCTGGAACTCCGCGACGAGATCATGCGCGAGGTGAGCCAGATCGTCTCCTACGCCCGGATGCGAAAGGACGAGAACACCGCCGACCAGCACTACCAGGGGCTCGCGACCCGCGGGATGTCGCTGTCGTCTGACGCCTCCAGCGCCGCGAGCTTCATCGAGCCCGAGATCCAGTCGCTCGACCGCGAGGAACTCGACGCGATGGTGGAGTCGACCGACGGGCTCGGCGAGTACGACCACTACCTCGACGACGTGATCCGGATGTCCGACCACACCCGGTCGGCCGAGGTCGAGAACGTGCTGGCCGAACTCGGCGAGGTGACCGGCGCGGCCGGCGACATCTACGGCATGCTGCTGAACGCAGACATGGAGTTTCCCACCGTCGAGAAGCCCGACGGCAAGGCGGTCGAGATCACGCAGGACAACCTCACGACCCTGTTGAAAAACCCCGACCGGGAGTTCCGCGAGACCGTCTACGAGGGCTTTTTCGACCGGCTGGGCGAGATGCACAACACCATCGGCACCGCCTACGAGAACAGCGTGAAAGCCGACGTGAAGCTCGCGCGCATCCGCGGGTACGACACCGCCCGCGAGGCCGCCATGGACGGTCCCAACGTCCCCGCGGCGGTGTACGACAACCTCGTCGACACGGTCCGGGACAACCTCGACAAGCTCCACCGCCACGCCGAACTCAAGCGCGCGAGCCTCGGCGTCGACGAGCTCCGGATGTGGGACGTCTACATGCCGATGACCGAGACCGAGACTCCCGAGGTCTCCTACGAGAAGGCGACCGACCACGTCGTCACCGCGCTCGACGCGCTCGGCGACGACTACCAGAGCCGGGTCGCCGACGGCCTCGACTCTCGGTGGGTCGACGTCTACGAGACCCAGAACAAGCGCTCGGGGGCGTACAGCGCGGGCACATACGACACCCAGCCGTTCATCCTGATGAACTGGCAGGACGACATCTCCTCGATGTTCACGCTGGCCCACGAACTCGGCCACTCGCTACACTCCCAGCTCACCAGCGAGGCCCAGCCGTACGTCTACGGCGACTACGAGATCTTCGTGGCCGAGGTCGCGAGCACGGTCAACGAGACCCTGCTGACCCACCACCTGCTCGAAACCGTCGAGGACCCGACGTTCCGGCGCCACGTCCTCAACGAGTATCTCGAACGCTTCCGGTCGACGCTGTACCGCCAGACCATGTTCGCGGACTTCGAGCACCAGGCCCACCAGGTCGTCGAGGAGGGCGGCGCCCTCACGCCCCAGAAGGCCGACGAGATCTACGGCGACCTCAAGGCCGAGTTCTACGAGCCGGCGGTCGTCGACGACCGGATCGCCCGCGAGTGGTCCCGGATCCCGCACTTCTACCGGGCGTACTACGTCTACCAGTACAGCACGGGGATCAGCGCGGCGGTCGCGCTCGCCGACCGGATCCTCGAAGAGGGCGAGCCCGCGGTCGAGGACTACCGCCGATTCCTCGAGAGCGGCTCGCGGGAGTACCCCCTCGATCTCCTCGACATCGCTGGCGTCGACATGTCCTCGCCCGAACCGATCCAGCGCGCGCTCGACGTGTACGACGAGTACCTCGACGAGATGGAGACGCTCGTTCGGGAGTGAGCGGTTCACGGCGGGCCCGGCGCGGTTTTCAGCCCGTAAGAAGCCGGAGTGTATTTTAAGTACCGTCGCTGACTTGTTCGGGCCATGGAACGGTCAGTTCGGTCGCGATACGAGGACGCGCTGTGGTGGTCGATGGACAGGCTCGGGGTGAGCGAGTCGGTCGAGCGCAAGGTCGTCGCGGCGATCGCCCTCCAGTTCGCCGTCTCGGCGGCGCTCGCGGTGCTCCCGTTTTTCGCGGCCGGAATCGGTCGGATCGCGATCACGCTCGTGTTGCTCGGGCTGTCGGTCGTCGCGTTCGTGAACACCGTGCTCATCGCGCGCCGGGACCTCGTCGAACCCATTCTGGCGCTCGAACGGAGCGCCGACGCCATCGCCGCGGGCGACCTCGACGCGTCGCCGCCCGAGACCGATCAGACCGACGAACTGGGCAACCTCGTCGCGTCGTTCGGGGACATGCGGGCGTACCTCGGCGTGGTCGCCGACCAGGCCGACGCCCTCTCGCGCCAGGAGTTCGACGACCCCGCGCTCGATCGCGAGGTCCCCGGCGAGTTCGGCGACTCGCTCGATCGGATGGCCCGGAGCCTCCGGGAGTACACCGACGAGCTCGAGGCCACGACCGCCGACCTCGAACGCCGGTCGGAGAACCTCCGGCGGCTCGTGACCACGTTCGCCGACTCGGCCGACCGCGCCAAGGAGGGCGATCTGAGCGCGGCCATCGACGGGTCGGTCGCCGAGACCGACCTCCACGAGGAGGTCGTGGACAACTACAACGCCCTGCTCGGGACGCTCGGCGAGACCGTGAGCGAACTCGCGGCGTTCGCCGACGAGGTCGCGTCCGCGAGCGAGCGCGCCGAGGGCGACGTCCGGGAGGTCAGTCAGGCGAGCGACGACGTCGCGGACGCCGTCGGCGAGATCTCGGACGGCGCGGCCGAGCAGACCGAGCGCCTCGACGAGGTGGTCGCGGAGATGAGCACCCTCTCGGCCACCGTCGAAGAGATCGCGGCCTCGGCCGACGAGGTCGCCGAGACCGCCGGCACCGCGACCGATCGGACCGACTCGGGCCGGGAGGCCGCCCGCGAGGCGGTCGCCGAGCTCGATCGGGTCGAGGACGGCATCGAGCGCGCCGCCGAGGCGGTCGAGGAGCTCGCGGCCGACATCCACGAGATCGACGAGGTGGCGTCGTTCATCGACGAGGTGGCGAGCGAGACCAACCTCCTCGCGCTCAACGCGTCGGTCGAGGCCGCCCGCGCGGGCGAGGCCGGCGAGGGGTTCGGCGTGGTCGCCGACGAGGTCAAGAACCTCGCGGAGGACACCGGCGAGGCCGCCGACGAGATCACCGGCCGGATCGAGGCGATACAGGAGCGCTCCGAGCGCACGCTCGCGGACGTCCGCGAGACCAGCGAGCAGGTCTCTCGGAGCGTCGAGACCGTCGAGGACGCGCTCCGGGACTTCGAGGACATTGCCGACGTCGTCGGCGACGTGGACGCGAGCGTCCGGGAGATCAGCGAGGCGACCGACCAGCAGGCCGAGTCGACCACCGACGTGGTGGCGATGGTCGAGGAGGTCGCCTCGATCAGCGAGCAGACCGCCGCCGAGTCCGAGACCGCCGCGGCCGCGAGCGACCAGCAGGCCAAGTCGCTGTCTGACGTCTCCGGGCAACTGGGCTCGCTGTCGACGAAGGCAGACGAGCTCGACGCCTTGCTCGGGACGTTCACGCTCCCCGACGACGCCCGGGAGGGCCCGACCGCCAGCGCCCGGACGCCGACCGGCGCGGACTGACCCGAGCGAAACGCTTTTTTGCGGTCAAACGACCGAGACCCAAAGGCACTTTTAAGCGGGTGGCCTAGGAGGGGATAGCAATCATGTCGCGAAGCCCACCCGTCCCGGACCAACCGACACTCGAACTCGACCCCGAAATGAGCGACAGGGAACGGCTCGCGGCGCTCCGCGACCACTTCGCCGAGATCGTGGACGTCAACGACACGCTTGAGGAGCGTCTGGCGGCCGCCCGCGAGCGCCGCGAGAGCCTCCGCGAAGACGTCGACCACCTCGAACGCGAGAACGAGACCCTGAAAACCACCTCGCTGTACGTCGCGACCGCCGAGGAGCTCACCGACGACGGCATCATCATCAAACAGCACGGCAACAACCAGGAGGTGCTGACCGAGGTCTCCCCGCGGCTCCGCGAGCGGATCGAGTCGGGCGACCGCGTCGCGGTCAACGACTCGTTCACGGTCCAGACCATCCTCGAATCCGAGAAGGACGCCCGCGCGCAGGCGATGGAGATCGACGAGTCGCCCGACGTCCACTACGAGGACATCGGCGGGCTCGAAGACCAACTGCAGGAGGTCCGGGAGGCGGTCGAACAGCCCCTCGAGAACCCCCAGCAGTTCGAGTCGGTCGGGGTCGAGCCGCCGAGCGGGGTGTTGCTCCACGGCCCGCCGGGCACGGGCAAGACGATGCTGGCGAAGGCGGTCGCGAACCAGACCGACGCCACGTTTATCAAGATGGCCGGCTCCGAACTTGTCCAGAAGTTCATCGGCGAGGGCGCAAAGCTCGTCCGGGACCTCTTCGAACTCGCGAGCGAGCGCGAGCCCGCTATCGTCTTCATCGACGAGATCGACGCGGTGGCCTCGAAACGGACCGACTCGAAGACCTCGGGCGACGCGGAGGTCCAGCGGACGATGATGCAACTTCTCTCTGAGATGGACGGCTTCGAGGACCGCGGGGAGATCCGGATCATCGCCGCCACGAACCGCTACGACATGCTCGATCGGGCCATCCTCCGGCCCGGTCGGTTCGATCGGCTCATCGAGGTGGGACTGCCCGACGCCGAGGCCCGCCGGAAGATACTCGACGTCCACACCCGCGGCATGAACGTCGCCGCCGACGTCGACTTCGAGGCGCTGGCCGACGACACCGACGGGTACAGCGGGGCTCACATCGAGAGTCTCACGACCGAGGCGGGGATGTTCGCCATCCGCGACGGCCGGACGGAGGTCGTCTACGAGGACTTCGCGGAGGCGATCGAGAAGCTCGACACCGACGACGAAACTGGCATCGTCACCGAGGGCTCGCTCCCGAGCTACGCCTACTGAGCGGGTCGGCGGCTGTTTTAGCGGATCGGCGCTCGGGCGCGACGCGACTTCCGACGCGTCGCCCCGTCGCTGACGGCGTTACGCGTCGCTTTTGGGGGGTCGCGATCGGCGCAGAAGTCGAGCGGAATCGCTCAGTCGTCGTCGACGATTACCTCGACCGGCTCGTCCTGGCGGGGTTCGGCCTCGCCCGACTGCTCGTGCCAGAGGAGCGCGCCCGCGACCGCCAGCACGATCCACGACCGCCAGTTGGCGAGGTTGAGCGTGTAGCCGATGCCGAACGGCTTCTCGACGAGCATCCCCTCGTCGGGCTTCCAGTACGACGAGAGCATCCGGCCGATGCTCGGCCGCTCGAAGTTGTAGGGCATACCGAAGAGGGTTCCGCTACTGGGTTTGTCTGCCATGTGCGGACCGTACGGTCGACGGGAATAAAGTGCTTTGGCTGGCGCCGGCGTCCGCGGACGAGCCCGACCGACGACGCCGGCGAAGCGACCCGCTACCCGGCGAAAACAGCGTCGACCGCCGGTCCCCGGAGTTGGCAATCCTTAAGGCCGCGTCCGGGCTATTCCGCGACAGAATGAAAGTAGTCGTCTCCATCGGCGGGAGCGTGCTCGCCCCGGACCTCGGCTCCGAACGAGTGCGCGCCCACGCCGACGTCATCGAAGACCTCGCCGCGGAGGGCTGTACGGTCGGGACGGTCGTCGGCGGCGGCGGCGTCGCCCGCGAGTACATCGGCGCGGCCCGCGAACTCGGCGCCAACGAGATCGAGCTCGACGACATCGGGATCGACGTGACCCGACTCAACGCCCGGCTGCTCATCGCCGCGCTCGGCGAGCAGGCCGCCCCGAGCCCGCCCGAGGACTACGAGGCCGCGGGGGCCGCGATGCACCGCGGGGACATCGCGGTGATGGGCGGGGTCACGCCCGGCCAGACCACCGACGCTGTGAGCGCGGCGCTGGCCGAGTACGTCAACGCCGACCTGCTGGTGTACGCCACCAGCGTCCCGGGCGTGTTCAGCGACGATCCGAACGAGGTCGCCGACGCCCGGCGGTACGACGAGCTCACCGCGGGCGAACTCGTCGACGTCATCGCGGGCCTGGAGATGAACGCCGGCAGTTCCGCGCCGGTCGACCTGCTCGCCGCCAAGCTCATCGAGCGGTCGGGGGTCCGCACCATCGTGCTCGACGGCACCGAGCCCGAGCGCATCGCCGACGCGGTCCGGTACGGCGACCACGACGGGACCGACATCATCCCCGAGGGCGCCGACGATCAGATGACCTACTGGGCGAGCGACGAGCGATGAGCGACGACCCACCCGAGCTCCACCCCGACGACGACCCCTACGTGCTACAGGGCGCCCAGCCCCACCCGTTCTGGGCCGAGTCGGTCGCCGAACTGATCCTCGACCGCGAGCCCGAGGACCCGATCGTGATCAAGGGCGGCATCTCGCCGTCCGGGGTGCCACACCTCGGCAACATGAACGAGATCGTACGGGGCTACTTCGTCGCCGAGGCCCTGCGCGAGCGCGGTCGGGAGGTCCGGCAGGTGTTCACCGCCGACGACCGGGACCCCCTCCGGAAGCTCCCCCGGAAGCTCGCGGACCTCGACGGCAACGTGGTCGACCTCGGCGAGGTCGACGCCGGCGCGCTGGGCCGGAACCTCGGCAAGCCCTACACCGCGATTCCCGACCCGTTCGGTTGCTGTGACTCGTACGGCGAGCACTTCTCGAACCTCATCGAGCGAAGCGCCGACCAGCTGGGCATCCCGGTCGAGACGGTCTCGAACACGGAGCTCTACGAGTCCGGCGAGTTCGAGGACGTCACTCGCTACCTGCTCGAACACCGCGAGCAGGCCCGAGCGGTGCTCTCGAAGTATCAGGACAAGGCCGACGAGGAGTACGTCCCGTTCAACCCGATCTGCGGGGAGTGTGGGACGGTGACCGAGACCGTGACCGCCGTCGATCTCGAGGCCAGCACCGTCGAGTACGTCTGCACCGACATGGAGGCCGGCGATCGGACGATCGAGGGCTGTGGCCACGAGGGGACCGCGACCTTCCGAGAGGGCAAGCTCCCGTGGCGCTTCGAGTGGCCCGCCCAGTGGCGCGTCCTCGGCGTCGACCACGAGCCGTTCGGCAAGGACCACGCCGAGGGCTCGTGGCCGAGCGGCTCCGACGTGGCTCGCAACGTCCTCGGGGACACGCCGCCGGTCCCGATGGCCTACGAGTGGTTCACCCTCGACGGCGAACCGTTCTCGTCGTCGGCCGGCCACGTCGTCATGGTTCAGGACGTGCTCGAACTCCTCGAACCCGAGGTGCTCCGGTACTTTTTCACCAAGGACCCGAGCAAGGGCCGGGACTTCAGCGTCGAGCACCTCGACCAGCTCGTCGACGAGTTCGACGCCTTCGAGCGCACCTTCTACGGCGAGGACGACGGGGGCGAGGCCGACCCCGAAATCGCGGCGGCCGCCTACCCGCCGGTGATCCGACCGACGCTGGCCGCCCGGTTCGACGCCGACGGCGATCCGGTCTCCGAGCCCGAGCGCCCCAGCCTCCCGGTCGCCGACGACGCCCGTCGGGCTCGGACCGACGAACTCGCCGACGGGTCGTTCGCCGACCGCGTCCGATTGCCCTACACGTTCGCGGCGGTGCTCGGGATGACCGACGACCCCGCGCTCCGCGAGGAGATCGCGCGCCGGGAGGGCCACGTCCCCGACGACGCGCCCGAGTGGGTCGTCGAGTTCGCGCTCTCGCGGGTCGCCCGCGCCCGCGAGTGGGCCCGCCGGACGGGCAACGAGTTCGACTACGATCTCAAGCGCACCGAACTGCCAGACGTCGACCTCGATCCCGAGACCGAAGCGGCGCTCGACGAACTCGCGGAGTTCGTGGCGTCCCACGACGACCCCGAGGCGATCCAGGGCGAGATCTACGAGACCGCAAAGCGCCACGACATCGACGTCGGGGAGTTCTTCGCGGTCGGGTACCGGCTGTTCTTCGACGAAGAGCAGGGGCCCAAGCTCGGGCCGTTCCTCGCGAAGCTCGACCGGGAGTTCGTGCTCGCTCGACTTCGCCGCGAGGGGTAAACGCCGCCTACTCCTCGCGCAACGACAGCATAACAAAGTGCGGCGTGGTCGTTTTTCGAACTGCCACGTCGGCCGACGAGCTTATCGTCGGCGCGACCCAATGGAATTACTATGGCCCTAATCGAACTCAACCTCGAGAAACCCGCGCTCAAGCGGGTCGAAGCAGGAGAACAGCGAGCCGACGACGGCGAGAACGTCGAACTACAGGCGGAGATCGAAGCCGACGAGACGGCCGCCTCAGAGTCGGTCGACGAGGATTCGTCGGGCGGCGGTCGCATCCGCCGGTACGGCCGCAGGCTCGCGATCCTCGGCGGCACCGCCGCGGGGATCGCGGCCGCCCGGAAGCTCCGCCAGCGCCGCAAGGGCTCGGAGCAACAGGAGCTCGAAGAAGACTGGCAGACCGCCGAGTAACCGTCGGCCTTTCCAAACGCCTTTGACCGCGGCGTCCTTTCTTTCACCCGATGAATACGCTCGCGTGGGTGCTCGTCGGACTCGCGCTCTACTGGTTGGCGGTTCTCGCGCTCGACTCGAAGGGACTGTTGCCCTCCTACGTCGGCACCCAGGGACCGATCCTGACTATCCACACCCAGCGCGGCAAGCAACTGCTCGACCGGCTCGCGGCGCCCAAGCGGCTCTGGCGCGCGTGGGGGAACTTCGGGCTCGGCATCGCGCTGGTCGTGATGGTCGGGACCTTCCTGTTGTTGGTGTTGCAGGCGATCGCGGTCGTCCGGAACCCGCCGCCGGCGACCGCGGCGACCCAGCCGCGCAACGTCCTCGTGATCCCCGGCGTCAATCAGTTCCTCCCGCTGTCGGTCGCGCCCGAGATCCTGTTCGGCCTGCTCGTGGGGCTCGTCGTCCACGAGGGCGGCCACGGCCTGATGTGTCGGGTCGAGGACATCGAGATCAAGTCGATGGGGCTGGCGGCGCTCGCGTTCCTGCCGGTCGGGGCGTTCGTCGAACCCGACGAGGACAACCGCCGGGACGCCGACCGGGGCAGTCAGAGTCGGATGTTCGCGGCGGGGGTCACCAACAACTTCGCGGTCACTCTCGTCGCCTTCCTCCTGCTGTTCGGGCCGGTCGTCGGCTCGATCGGAGTCGCCTCTGGCGCGGCGGTCGGCGGCGTCATGCCCGGTTCGGCCGCCGAGAGCGCCGACATCGCGCCCGGCGACCGGATCGTGGCGGTCGGCGACGCGCCGATCGAGACCAACGACGACCTCGACGCCGCGCTCGCCCGGATCGACGACCGGACGGTCGAGGTGACGCTCGCGGGCGGGGACACCCGGACGCTGGACCGATCGTTGCTGGTGACCGACTTCCACCCCGACTCGCCGTTCGCGTCGGTGCTCTCGGTCGAGTCCGAGGACCCGACCACGATCGCGTCGATCAACGGCACCGAGGTTCGGACCGAAGACGACCTCCGGCGCGCGCTCGCCGACCGGACGGTGGCGAGGCTGACGACCGCCGCGGGCGAGTCCGCCACCGGCGCGGTCGGCGCGCTCTCGATCGTGCAGGCCGACGGCCCGAGCGACGACGCCGGGATGCCGGCCGACGAGACCGTCGTCATCACCGAGATCGACGGCGCGCGGATCGTGAACGCCTCGGACCTGAGTACGACCCTCGATCGGTACGAGCCCGGCCAGAGGGTCCCGGTCGAGGCGTACGTCAACGGCTCGGCCGAGCGCTACGAGGTGACCCTCGGCGAGGGCGGCGACGGCGGCGCGATCGTCGGCATCGGTCTCGCGCGCGGCACCAGCGGCGTGACGACCAACAGCTTCGGCGTCCAGCTCTACGACGCCGAGCAGTATCTGAGCCTGCTCGGCGGCGAGTTCGGTAGTCTCGGCGGCGGCATCTCGGATCCGATCGTGTCGTTCCTCTCGGGGGTGTTCGGCGTGCTGTTGCTCCCGTTCGCCAGCGTCTCGCTCGGGGCGATCGGCGTCACGAACAACTTCGCGGGCTTCGTCGCGTGGAACAGCGGCTTCTTCGTGGCCGAGGGCGGCGCGCTCTCGGCGCTCGGGAGCACCGGCCTGTTCTTGCTTGCGAACGTCCTCTTTTGGACCGGCTGGATAAACCTCAACCTCGGCTTCTTCAACTGCATCCCGGCGTTCCCGCTCGACGGGGGCCACATTTTGCGGATGAGCGCCGAGGCGGTCGTCTCCCGGCTTCCGACCGACCAGGGCCGCCAGCTGACGACGATGGTCACGACGACCGTCGGACTGGTGATGTTGGTGAGCCTGCTGGTGATGGTGTTTGGCCCCCAGTTGCTGGTGTAGCGTCCCGGCGGTCGCGACCCCGGGTCACTCCTCGTCGAGGCCCATTCGCTCGGCGAACTCCTCGGGGGTGTCGGGGATCCGCTCGAACTCCTCGAAGTCGCGCTCGTGGTGGCGAATTATCTGTTCGATCATCCACTCGCTGAACTGCTCGTCGAACTGCCACCCGCCCGGCGTGCTCTCGACCGCGAAGCGGTCGTCGGTGGCGAACGCCACGAAGACGTGGTAGAACCCCAGGATGACGTCGGCGAACTCCCGGGCTTTGCTCGCGCTCTCGGCGCGCTTGCGTTCGAGTTCCTCGCGGCCGGCGTCGGTGAGTTCGAAGTACTTGCGGTCGGGCTCGTCGGCGCGCTCGATGCGTTCGGCCCACCCTTTCTCCTCGAACTTGTAGAGGATGGGGTAGACCGATCCGTAGGACGGCTCCCAGTGGCCGCCGCTGATCGACTCGATCTCCTTGAGAATCTCGTAGCCGTATCGGGGTTTCTCGTCGAGAAGCTCGAGCACGAGATGCGAGATGAGCCCCTTCGGCGGGCCGCTTTTCCGCATTGACCAACCGTACCGACCACGTTTTTGAAAGGCTTTCGGTCACCGAAACGCCGGCGTCCGTCCCTGAAGCGCTCGGACGGACTCAAAAGCTCCTTACCTCCGCGACCCCGAGTCCGACGTATGACCCGAGAACCCCCGGCGACGAACGAAGGCTGGTACGCGCTGCACGACTTCCGGACGGTCGACTGGGACGCGTGGCGGGCCGCGCCCGAGCGCGACCGCGAGGCCGCCCTCGAAGACGGCGTCGACTTCCTCGCCGACCACGCCGCGGTCGCCGACGCCGAGGACGGCTCCTCGGCGGTCTTCTCGATGCTCGGCCACAAGGCCGACCTGCTGGTGTTGCACTTCCGGCCGACGATGGCCGACCTCGACACCGCCGAGCGGTCGTTCGAGGAGACCGGCTTCGCGGCGTACACCGAGCGGTCGACCTCCTACGTCTCGGTGACGGAGGTCGGGGGCTACACCAACGAGGAGATGACAAACGACCCGTCCGAGATCGAGGACACCGGGCTCGCACGCTACGCCGAGAGCAAGCTCTACCCCGAGATCCCGGACAGCGAGTTCGTCTGTTTCTACCCGATGGACAAGCGCCGCCAGCCCGGCCAGAACTGGTACGACCTGCCGTTCGACGAGCGCGCCGAGATGATGGACACCCACGGCGAGATCGGCAAGACCTACGCCGGACAGGTCAAACAGATCATCACGGGCTCGATCGGCTTCGACGACTTCGAGTGGGGCGTCGACCTGTTCGGCAACGACCCGACCGCGATCAAGGACCTGCTGTACGAGCTTCGGTTCGACGAGAGCAGTTCGAAGTACGCCGAGTTCGGCCCGTTCTACTTCGGCCGGCAGTTCCCGCCCGAGGACCTCCCTGCGTTCATGGCTGGCGAGGCCATCCCGACCGAGGGCGCCGACGAGAGCGAGGCCCACCACGGCTCCGGCGAGGGCCACCACGCGGAGGGCGGCGACAGCCATCCCCACAGCGGTGGCGACGACCATCCCCACGGCGGTGGCGACGGCGATAGCGGCCACCACGACGGCGACGGCGACGACGCCGACGAGGAGTCCATCCGGGGCGAACTCGAAGACCTCGACATCTACGCGGGCCAGCCCCACGGCGAGGACGTGTACGCGATGGTGCTGTACTCGGAGGCCGACCCCGACGAACTGTTCGAGGAGGTCGACGGGCTCCGGAGCAACTTCGACCACTACGACACCCACGTCAAGACCGCCGTCTACGAGAACCCCCACGGCGGGCGCTCGGCGGTCGTGAGCATCTGGGACACCCAGAGCGCGGCCGACACCGCGGGCGGGTTCCTCGCGGACCTCCCCGACATCGTGGGCCGGGCCGGCGAGGAGAGCGGGTTCGGCACGATGGGGATGTTCTACACGGTCAAACCCGAGCACCGCGAGGACTTCGTCGAGAAGTTCGAGACGGTCGGCGGCCTGCTCGAGGAGATGGCGGGCCACCTCGACACCGACCTGCTGGCCAACCGCGAGGACGAAAACGACATGTTCATCGCCAGCCAGTGGGAGTCAAAGGAGGACGCGATGGCGTTCTTCCGGAGCGAGGAGTTCTCGAGCACGGTCGACTGGGGCCGGGACGTGCTCGCCGACCGACCGCGTCACGTCTTTCTCGCCTGAAGCGCGCGAATCGACCCCGCGGCGGAAGTGAAATTTCGGGAGACGAACGCCACGCCTGACCGTGGTTTCCGGACGAAACGGAGGGGTCCGCGATCGGTCGAAACTGACCCGTACCGCCGGAACCAAAACCCCCATCAACGCAGGCGCCAAACTCCCCGCTAACAGAGACGAGTCCCTACATGACAAAACGACACGTCGAGCTCCCCGACGAGATGGAGGCCTCGTTAGCGGAGTTCATCGCGACGGTCGACGAGCGGCTCGCGGGCGAGGAAGACACCTGCGAGGTTGTCGAGGAGGTGCTGGTGGATCTCCACGGCGACCGACCGGCCTACGACCGCTGGCAGGACGGCGAGGCGGTCTCGCCCGCCGAGCGGGTCCGCCTCCAGAGCTACGACCCCTGTAACGCCACCTTAGAGAGCGAGTACTACGCCGAGAAAGACGAAGAGCGCTTCCGGGAGTCGAAACACCTCCAGTGGCTCTGGCGCCAGTTCGACGCCACCCCGATGGCCGACAACGTCGCGTTCGCGCTCCGATTCCGCCGGATGCTCGCCGACCACCTGTTCGACGAGTGTGGCGACGACTGTCGGTTCTTCAAGGGCATCACGTTCACCTACGGCCACAACATCACCGTCGGCGACAACGTCGTCGTCCACGACGACGTCCACCTCGACGATCGGGGCGAACTCGAGATCGGCGACCGGGTGTCGATCTCCGACGGCGCCCACGTCTACTCCCACGACCACGACGTGGTCGACCAGACCGAGATCAGCAACTACCGCACCGTCGTCGAGGACGACGCCCGGATCACCTACGACTCGATGGTCCGGGCGGGCGTGCGGGTCGGCGAGAACGCGATCGTCGGCGCCAAGTCGGTGGTCCAGCGCGACGTCCCCGCCCACCACATCGCGGTCGGCCAGCCCGCACAGAGCGTCAAGATCAAGCCCGGCTGGGAGGACGTCGCCGACCCCCTCGACGCCGAGGGCGGCGACACCGAGGCCCGGCGCATCGAGTACGACCTGCCCGAGGACCTCGAAGTGTTCGACGAGTTCCAGCGCGATCTCAGCCCGCCCGAGTGAGCCGGCGCCGCCGGTCGCCGGCGCTGTTCGGCGCCAACCACCGGTCTTTTCTTCGGCGGCCCCGTGGCTTCGAGCCATGGACCGACGCGCGTACCTGGGGTCGCTGACCGCGGGGCTGGTCGGCCTCGGCGGGTGTCTCCGGACCGGCGGGACCGAGCCCGACGAGACCACCACCGAGCGCGTCCGCTTTCGCACCGAGACCGTGACGATGGAGCTGACGGTGCCGTGGGGCGCCGGCTTCGACCCCGAGGGGTACCTCTACGTCACCGAGCGTCCCGGCCGGATCCAGCGGGTCACCCCCGACGGCGACGAGCGCGAACTGATCGCGGACTTCACCGACCGCATCGCCCACCGGGGCGAGGGCGGCCTGCTCGGGCTGGCGTTCCACCCCGAGGACCCCGACCTCGCGTACACCTACGGCACCTACCGGGTCGACGGGGACCTCCTCAACCGCGTGGTCCGCCACCGGGTCGCCGAGGGCTTTGCCCCCGACGGCGTCGTCGTCGACGCCATTCCCGCGGGGACGGTCCACGACGGCGGTCGGATCGCCTTCGGCCCCGAGGGGTACCTCTACGTCACCACGGGCGACGCCGGCGACCCCGAGCGCGCTCGGGACCGCGAGTCGCTCGCAGGCAAGGTACTCCGGGTGGCTCCCGACGGCGACGCCCACCCGGACAACCCCGCGGAGGGCGACCCGCGGGTGTTCACCTACGGCCACCGCAACCCGCAGGGGCTGGCGTGGGCCGACGGGACGCTCTTTGGGACCGAACACGGCCCGGACCGCGACGACGAGATCAACGTCCTCCGGGCGGGCCGAAACTACGGGTGGCCCGACGCGATGGGCCCCAGCGACGACGAGTCGTACGTAGACCCCGTGACCTCGTACACGCCGACGATCGCGCCCGGGAGCGCGGCGGTGTACGACGGCCCGATCGACGACTGGCGCGGGGACCTCTTCGTCGGGACGCTCGCCGGCCGCCACCTCAGGCGGGTTCGCATCGAAGACGGCTCGGTGGTCGACGAGGAGCGACTGCTCGACGAGGAGTACGGCCGGCTCCGGACGGCGTTCACCGGCCCGGACGACCACCTCTACGTCACTACCAGCAATCAGGACGGACGGGGGACGCCGGCCCCCCAGGACGATCGAGTCCTCCGGCTCCAGCCGGTCTGAGAAACGGGCGCTCGGTCGGGAAAAGAGCGACTCTGCGACGGCGCGGTCGACTCAGGGCGTCTCGTTGGTTTCGAGGCTGAAGTCGTCGGTCGGGTGGGCGGTACAGGTGAGGACGTACCCCTTCTCGACCTCGTCGGCGGCGAGCGTCTCGTTGTTGGTGTGACGGACGTACTCGTGGGCGTCGCCGTCCGCGACCTTCCCGCCACAGGAGAGACACTGGCCCTGCCGACACGCGTAGGGCAGGTCCCAGCCCTCGTCTTCGCCCGCGTCGAGGAGGCTCTCGTTGTTGGCGACCTCGATGGTCTCGCCCTCGTTGACGAACTCGATCTCGTAGTACTCGACCTCGTCGTCGGCGATGGCGTCGGGGTCGAATCCTTCGTCTTCGTCCTCCTCGTCGCCCGCGAGTTCGCCCTCGGCGCCGCCGCCGACCGCGACCGCGCCGCCACCGCCGCCGATCGAGCGGTTCATCGGCTCGGGGAAGTCGGTCTCCGGCACGGTCGAAGCGCGGCGTTCGAGCACCTCTTTGGAGATGTCTTCGCCGGGCGTCCACTCGGTTCCCCTCGAGAAGTGAAGGGCCACCACGATGAGGAGCATCGTGACTCCGAGACCCAGACCCAGTGCGTCTACCATGCGCGGGGCTACGGAACACTGGTTTAACAGCATTGTGATTGCTCGCCGGCCGGCGACCTGCCCCTCGACAGCTCGGGGCGGGGCGTCGGTGCCGGCATCGAGTTTCCGTAAACCACACGCTTTTGCCCGCAGCGGCCCAGCGATCCGCCATGCCAACCGAAATCGCGGTCGTCGTTTACGACGGCTTCGACGAACTCGACGCCGTGGGTCCCTACGAGGTGCTGTCGGCCGCCGCCGACGCCGGGTGTGACCTCGCGGTGTCGCTGGTCGCGCTCGACCCGACCGACGACGTGACTGCGGCCCACGGCCTCCGGATCGGGGTCGACGGGACGCTCGCCGACGCCGACCCCGACGTCGTCGTGGTGCCGGGCGGCGGGTGGAACGACCGCTCGGACGCGAGCGCGCGGGCCGAGGCCGAAAAGGGCGACCTCCCCGACGCGCTCGCGGACCTCCACGCCTCGGGCGTCGAACTCGCGGCGGTCTGCACCGGCGGCATGCTGTTGGCCGAGGCGGGGATCCTCGACGGCCGGCCGGCGGTCACCCACGCCAGCGCGATCGACGACCTCCGGGAGACAGACGCCGAGGTCGCGGACGCCCGCGTGGTCGACGACGGCGACGTGCTGACCGCGGGCGGGGTCACCTCCGGGCTCGATCTGGCGCTCCACCTCGTCGAACGGCTCTGCGGGCCGGAGACGGCCGAGGAGATGGCGACCCGGATCGAGTACGAGCGCCGTGGCGGGGTGCGACGGACGGCTCGGTGATCGGCGCCGATCCGCGGCCTCGAAACCAGCGTCTACGGAATGCGTACGCGTGATAGCAGGTATCTCAGTAATTTGATATAGGTGTCGCGCGTCTCCAAGCGTACGGAGATTCTCTCTCATGACTACCAGTACACTCAACCCCGACTCCAGCAACACGTTCACCAGCACTATCGGCGGATACACCGTCAGCGGGCGGGCTCACAGCCTGAGCGCGTGGTTCGTCCTCTCGCTCCGACTCATGATGGGCTGGGCCTTCGCGTACTCGGGGTTCGCGAAGCTCGCCGCCGCCGAGCCGTTCAGCGCCGGCGGCTACCTCACGAACGTCGCGGCGGCAAACGCCAACCCCCTCGCGGGACTGTTCGCGTGGATGGGCTCGACGCCGTGGTTCGTGGAGTTCGCGAACGTCGCGGTGCCGTGGGGCGAGCTCCTCATCGGGCTCGGGCTCCTCGTCGGCGCGTTCGTCCGGCTCGCGGCGTTCTTCGGGGCCTTCATGATGCTGATGTTTTACTTCGGCAACTGGGAGATGGCCCACGGGTTCATCAACGGCGACTTCGCGTACATGCTCGTGTTCCTCGCGGTCGCGGCGTTCGGCGCCGGCCGCATCCTCGGCGCCGACGCGTTCATCGAGCGCTACGCGGTCGACGGCGAGCCGCTCGTCGAGCGCTACCCCGTGTTAGCCTACGTCCTCGGGTGAGGAATCGCGACCGGGTTCACGTCCGGGCGTGAACTCGGAAACGCTTTGGCGAGCGGGCCCTCGGGTCCGACGCGTGAAACGACTCTGGGTGGCGGGCGGGCTCGCTTCGCTCGTTCTGGCGATCGCTTTCGGGATCGCGGCGCCCACTACTCGGTCTCTGTCGTCACCTGTTGACCGTCGCGTGGCCTCCCACCGGCGGTCCGGCGTCGCGACCCGCCGATCGGCCGCGACCCAGTTTTGTGGGGCATGCTACCAAACAGGCGGGAGCTTGATACGGCGCTGGACTGAACAGTCGCCGATGGCCGACCACCGACGGGAGAACCGACGGCTCTGGAACGAGTGGAGCGACGACTTTCAGGCCCTGTGGAACGCCGAGACCGCCGAGGGAGGGCTCCCGCCGGCCCCGTCGCCGTTCGGGCCCGACGCCCCGGGCGGTCCCCAGCCCGACCTCCTCGATTCGATCGAGGGGAAGGCGTACGTCGAACTGGGGTGTGGCGGCGGGCAGGGAAGCGTCGGCACCGCCCGACTCGGCGCCGAGCCCGTCGTCGGCGTCGATTTCTCGGGTGAGCAACTCGAACACGCGAAGCGACTGCGGGACCTGTACGGGGTCGACGCTCGGTTCGTCGCCGGCGACGTGACCGCGCTTCCGTTCGCCGACGACAGCTTCGACGCGGCGTCCTCGGAGGCGGCGTTCCAGATGGTCGAGCGGATCGACAGGGCGCTCGGCGAGGCCCACCGCGTCCTGCGACCCGGCGGCGTCTTCGTGCTCAGCGTGCCACACCCGCTCTCGGAGGCCCTCGACCCGGAGACCGAGACGTTCGAACGCGGATACTTCGACACCGGTCGCCGGGAGATCGCGATCGACGAGGCGTACGACTCCTCGCTGATCGTGTTCGACCGAACGGTCGGGGACCTCCACGACGCGCTGGTCGAGGCCGGCTTCGAGGTCCGGCGGCTGATCGAGCACAGGCGCCACGAGGTCGTCCAAAACGACCCGGCCGACAGCGACCTGCCCGATCTGCTGTGGCAGATGCCCCAGAGCGTTCGGTTCTGGGCGGTCGCGCGGTGATCGCTCGCCGCGCTCGGCTCGCGGATCTATTCGTCGCGTCGCGCGACCTCGTGGCGACCGAATCCGTACCGGAGCCGGTTCGCCAGTCTGCGCGAGAACCGCCCCTCGTCGGGCGCCCGCGAGCCGAACCGCTCGGCGAGCGCCTGATAGATCAGCGGGAGCGGGACCTCCTGTTCGAGCGCCTCCTGGACGGTCCACGTCCCGGTCGAGCCGCCGGCCACGTAGTCGTCGACCGTGCCGAGGTGGGTGCCCTCCTCGCGGAACGCCTCCTCGCAGAGTTCGAGGAGCCACGACCGGATGACAGCGCCGTTGTTCCACGTCCGGGCGACCGCTTCGAGGTCGAGGTCGTACCGGCCCTCCGCCAGCAGTTCGAAGCCCTCGCCGTACGCCTGCATCAGCGCGTACTCGACGCCGTTGTGGACCATCTTGACGTAGTGGCCCGACCCGGCCGGCCCCATCCGGTCGTGGCCCGCCGGCCCGGTCGCGACCGCGTCGAAGACCGGGGTCAGCTCCTCGTAAGCCCACTCCGGGCCGCCGACCATCAGCGAGAAGCCGAGTTCTGCCCCGGCGGGACCGCCCGAGGTGCCACAGTCGAGGTACGCGGCGTCGGTCGAGTCGGCTCGGCGCGTCGAGTCCTCGAAGTGGGAGTTGCCGCCGTCGACCACGACGTCGTCGGCGCCGAGGTGCGGTTCGAGGTCGTCGAGAGCGGCGTCGACCGGCTCGCCCGCCGGCACCATGAGCCAGATGCGCTTCTCGTCGCCGAGGCGTTCGGCGAGGTCGACCACCGAGTCGGCGGGGGTCGCGCCCGCGTCGGCGGCGTCCGCGACCGCCTGCTCGTCGAGGTCGAACGCGACCACGTCGTGGCCCGCGTCGAGTACCCTGTCCACGACGATCCGGCCCATCCGGCCCAGTCCGATGACGCCCAGTTGCATGGGCGGTCGTGGTTCGGGAGCGAAGGTAGTGGTTGCGGTTCGACTCGGGCGCGCGTTCGGTTCGGCGGGGACGCGGGGCGTCCCACGCAACGAGAACCTTTATCAGTACCCGACTGTTTCGGTTTCGTATGAGGCTGACCGCGTCGGTAGTACGTTGAACCGTCCAGCGCAACGGCGCGTCTTTCTCGCCGGATGACCTCTCCGACAGAGTCAGCTATTCCACTATGACAGACGTTCCCGACAGCTACGACCCCGAGACAGTCGAACCGAAGTGGCAGGAAGCATGGCGCGGCTCGGAGGTGTACAACCCCGACGGCGAGCCCGACTACGTGGTCGACACCCCGCCGCCGTACCCCACCGGCCAGCTCCACATCGGCCACGCGCTGGGCTGGAGCTACATGGACTTTGCCGCCCGATTCCACCGGATGCTCGGCGAGAACGTGTTGTTCCCGCAGGGGTGGGACTGTCACGGCCTCCCGACCGAGGTGAAAGTCGAGGAAGAACAGGACATCCACCGCACCGACGTCCCGCGCGAGGAGTTCCGAGAGCTCTGCGTCGAACTCTCCGAGCGCCGTATCGACGGGATGAAAGAGACGATGCACGCGATGGGGTTCTCGCAGGACTGGTCGGCGGAGTACCGCACCATGGACCCCGAGTACTGGGAGAAGACCCAGCGGTCGTTCGTCGAGATGGCGGAGGGCGACGAGGAGGAGAGCTACGTCTACCGCGACGAACACCCCGTCAACTGGTGTCCGCGCTGTGAGACCGCGATCGCCGACGCCGAGGTCGAGAACGTCGACCGCGAAGGGCGACTCCACTACGTCACCTTCGACGGGGTCGACAACGACGACATCGAGATCGCGACCACTCGCCCGGAACTGCTGGCGGCCTGCGTCGGGATGGCGGTCGACCCCGACGACGAGCGCTACGCCGACCGGGTCGGCGACACCTTCGAGGTGCCGCTGTTCGGCCAGGAGGTCGAACTGCTGGCCGACGACGACGTCGACGGCGACTTCGGCACCGGCGCGGTGATGATCTGTACGTTCGGCGACAAGCAGGACGTCGACTGGTGGGCCGAACACGACCTCGACCTGCGGCCGGTGTTCACCGAGGACGGTCGGCTCGGCGAACTCGCCGGCGAGTACGAGGGCCTGACCGTCGAAGCGGCCAAGACCACCATCGCCGAGGACCTCGAGGAGGCGGGCTACCTCAACGACACCGAGCCCACCGACCAGTCGGTCGGGGCGTGCTGGCGGTGTGACACTCCGATCGAGATCCTCTCGAAAGAGCAGTGGTTCGTGGAGGTCCGACAGGACGAGATCCTCGAGAAGGCCGCCGAGGTCGAGTGGATTCCCGACCACATGTACGACCGCCTCGAAGACTGGACCGAGGGGATGGAGTGGGACTGGGTGATCTCGCGCCAGCGCGTGTTCGCCACCCCGATCCCGGCGTGGTTCTGCAACGACTGTGGCCACGTCCACGTCGCCGACGTCGAAGCGCTCCCGGTCGAGCCCACCGAGTCCGACCCGGCGATCGAGGCGTGCCCCGAGTGCGGGGCCGACGACTGGGAGGGCGAGACCGACGTGATGGACACCTGGATGGACTCGTCGATCTCCCCGATGCACGTTCAGGGGTGGCCCGACGCCGACTTCGAGCCGACAACGCTCCGCCAGCAGGGCCACGACATCATCCGGACGTGGGCGTTCTACACCCTGCTCCGCGTGACCGCGCTCGAAGACGAGATGCCTTGGGAGGAGGCGCTGATCAACGGGATGGTGTTTGGCGACGACGGCCACAAGATGAGCAAGTCCCGGGGCAACGCGGTCGGCCCCGAGGAGGCCGTCGAGGAGTACAGCGCCGACGCGGTCCGGCAGGCGCTCGCGCTCGGCGGCCAGCCCGGTAGCGACATCCAGTTCCAGTGGAAGGAGGTCACCTCCGCCTCGCGATTTCTCACCAAGTGCTGGAACATCTTCCAGTTCGCAAGCGAGCACCTCGACGAGGAGACTCCCGAGATCGGCGCGCCGGCCTACCGCGACGCCGACCAGTGGATCCTCACGAAGCTCGCCGACACCGCCGAGACGGTCGAGGCCGACATGCGCGAGTACCGCTTCGACAGCGCGCTCCGCGAACTCCGGGAGTTCGTCTGGGAGGATCTGGCCGACGACTACCTCGAACTCGTGAAGGGCCGCCTCTACGAGGGCCGGCCCGGCGAGCGCGACGCCGCCCGCCACGCGCTGTACACCGCGGTGTCGGCGTCGGTCCGGATGCTCGCGCCGTTCGCGCCCCACTTCGCCGAGGAGGTGTACGACCACCTGCCCGGCACCGAGGGGAGCGTCCACGCCGCCTCGTGGCCCGACGCGGCCTTCGAGGGCGACGAGGACGCCGAGGCGAAAGGCGACCTCATCGCCGAGGTCGCCAGTACGGTCCGGGCGTGGAAGTCCGACGAGGGGATGGCGCTCAACGCCGACCTCGACCGGATCGAGGTGTACTCCGATCAGGGCCGGGGCTACGACACCTACGACCTGAGCGAGGCGGTCAACGCGCCCGTCTACCTCGAAACCGGCTCGCCCAACGTCGAACTCGTCCCGGTCGGCGTCGACCCCGACCACAGCGTCATCGGCCCGCAGTTCCGCGACGAGGCGGGACAGGTGGTCGGGGCGCTGGAGTCGGCCGACCTCACCCAGCTCAAAAACGAGAAGGAGATCGAGGGCGAGATCTCCCTGGAGGTCGACGGCGAGAGCGTCTCCATCGACGGCGACGCGGTCGAGATCGAGGAGGAGTACCGCGCCGAGAGCGGCGAGGAGGTCGAGGTTCTGGAGACCGAGCGCGCGACCGTGCTGGTGTTCCCCTGACTCGGGGTCCGACCCACCGATCGCGCCGTCGCGCCGCGCCACGCCGGCGCTTCTGACCGAGCGTCGGGCGTGTGCCCCGAACCGGCGCCGTTTTCACCGACCGCTCCGACTCCGAGGTATGGATCAGCGAGTACACGACCACGCCGAGGTTCTGGTCGACTGGAGCGCGCGGATCGAGGCCGGCGACGACGTCGTCCTGCGGGTCGACGACGGCGCCCACGAGCTGGCGGTCGCGGTCGCCGAGGCCCTCGGCGAGCGGGGCGCGAACCTGTTGGCGACCTACGCGTCCGACGAGATCGAGGCCGCGTACCTCCGGGGCCACGACGGCGACTTCGAGGAGAACCCGGGCTTCGAGGTCGCGATGCTCGAACGCGCCGACGCGGTGCTGTCACTGCGTGGCGCGTCGAACACCGCCGAGCGCGCGGCCGTCGCGGGCGAGACCCGCGCGGCCTATCGGAAATCACGGGCGGCGATCCGGGAGCTTCGGATGGACACCGACTGGGTGTCGACCCAGCACCCGACCCGGGCTCACGCCCAGCAGGCCGGGATGGGAATCGCCGAGTACCGCGAGTTCGTCTACGACGCCGTCCTGCGCGACTGGGAGAGTCTGGCCGAGGAGATAGCCCGACTCAAGGACCTGCTCGATTCGGGGAGCGAGGTCCGCCTCGTCGCGGACGACACCGATCTCACGATGTCTATCGAGGGTCGGACCGCGGTCAACAGCGCGGCCTCGGTCGCCTACGACTCGCACAACCTCCCGAGCGGGGAGGTGTTCACCGCGCCCGCCGACCCCGAGGGCGAAGTCTCCTTCGACGTCCCGATGACCCACGACGGCGCGCGCATCCGCGACGTCCACCTGACCTTCGAGGACGGGGCGGTCGTCGACTGGTCGGCCGAGGTCGGCGAGCAGGCGCTCGAGTCCATCCTGACGACCGACGAGGGCGCCCGCCGGCTCGGCGAACTCGGCGTCGGGATGAACCGCGGCATCGACCGGTTCACCGACAGTATCCTCTTCGACGAGAAGATGGGCGACACCGTCCACCTCGCGGTGGGTCGGGCGTACGACGCCTGTCTCCCCGAGGGCGAGTCGGGCAACGAGTCGGCGGTCCACGTCGACATGATCACCGACGTGAGCGAGGACTCGCGGCTGGAGATCGACGGCGAGGTG
Source organism: Halorussus marinus (assembly GCF_004521895.1). Taxonomy (NCBI): domain Archaea; kingdom Methanobacteriati; phylum Methanobacteriota; class Halobacteria; order Halobacteriales; family Haladaptataceae; genus Halorussus; species Halorussus marinus. Next base: position 14,251 of record NZ_SBIR01000006.1, on the reverse strand, counting down.
ATCCAGCGCGACGGGCGGTTCCGCTGGGAAGACGGCTTTTGACCCGAATCCGGCTCCGAGCGTCGGGCGTGTGATATTTCAGGTCGCGGCGACGACGCCTCTTCTATGGTCCGACGGCGCTTGGCCGATCTGCCCGCCCGCGAACTCGTCGCTCTCGGCCTCGTCTCGCTCCTGTTGGTCGGACTCGCGGCGCGGAACGTGATCGAGGCCGACTCGGTCGAGCAGGCGATCCGGGCGGTCGCGATCGTCGCCGCCCTCGGGGGCGTGTTCGGCTACCGGCTCGCGAGCCGCCACCTCTCGTCGGGTCGCGACGGGGCGCTGGCCCTGCTCGCGGTCGCTTTCGTCGCGGGCGTGCTCGGGGTCTTCGCCCCCGAGGCCTTCGACGCGGAACTGGTGGTCGGGCTCGCGGCGCTCGGACTGCTCGGTCTCGCGCTCCTCGCCGAGCCCCACGTCGACCTCTCGACGCGGGCGTTCGGCGGCCTGCTGGTCGCGGTCGGGTTCGCGATCGTCGCGGCCGAACTCACCGTCTTCGACGGCGGCCGCGGAATCGTCCTCGGCGCGCTGATCGCCGTTCTCGGCGCCGCCACGGTGGTGAATCCCGAGGGGCTCGAAGCGATCGACGAGCGGGTCGGGCGCGACGACGGCGAGTGAGCTACGTCCACCACTCGGTGCGCCGGTCCTCGTAGGTCGCGTTCCGGAAGGGGTCGGGCCACTCGGACTCGGCCTCGAACCCGAAGCCGTAGCCGACCCAGTAGCCGACGTGCCACCCCACGGCGTCGGTCTCGACCCGCGAGAGAGTCACCCGGAGTTCGTCGTAGCGTTCGAGCGCGCCGTCGCCGTCCGGATCGACCCCGTGAACCCGGCCACACGAGCCGGTGCCGTCCCGACACGGCAGGTCGTCGCTGACGTTCACGACCACGTCGGCGTCGGTGCGGTTCTCGACGAACTCGTAGGTCACGTTCGTGGGGACGGTGCCGTTCGCGCCGTCGGCGTAGTAGTCGAGTGCGCGCCGGACCTGCTCGCGAACCGCGGGCTCGCCCCCGTCGTCGACGTACACGCTGAAGTTCGAGTCGGTCCACGGGAGCCGGCGCTCGGTCGCGTTCGCCCGCGGGAGGGTCGCGAGCTCGGAGGTCGGCGACATCACCGCCTGCGGTCGCGCGGAGTGGTTCAGCCCGAGGACGTGCCCGAGTTCGTGTTTCAGAATGAGCCGCGTCGAGGCGTTGGCGTACGAGCCGACGACGTCGACGGTGACCGGCGGGGAGACCTGACTCGACCCGGTGACGAACGGCGCACACCCCGCGGCCCCGGTGACGTTCGCACACGAGTCGATGCGGTCGACGAACCGGACCACGACGTCGGGGTCGTCGGCGTCGCGGTCGAGTTCGAACTCGACGGGGTAGCCGACGTATCGGCTGGAGTTGTTCGACCAGAACGCGAGCGACGACCGGACCAGCGGTTCGAACTCCCGAGAGGCGTTCGTCGTGTCGTTGACCGCGACGGTCAGCGTGGTCCGGCCCCACGGGTTCGTCCGGTCGGGGGCCGCGTCGGTTAGCGCGCGCTCCGGGGCAGTCGTGGCCGCGTCGTCGATTCCGGGCGTGGCGGTCACGCATCCGGCGAGCACGAGGAGGACCGCGACCAGCAGTGTGCGCCACATCGAGTCCCACGACAACGCTATCGCTCATCAATGTTTAGTGCTTATTTGAAAAAGGGGTCGCCTGTGGCGAGGTAAGCAACGGGGTCCTCGCGCGAGTTGGCCCGGCTTATACCGGGCCGTTCGGACCCACCGGGTCGGCTACTCGGTCGTCCACTCCAGCGCCGCCTCGTAGTCCGAGAACGTCTCGGTCTCGATGTCCGGGATGTCCCCGACCGAACTCGCGACCGCCATGCTCTTGATGCCGTCCGAGACCATCGCCCACTTCGTGATGCCGTAGGACTTGCCGACGCGGGCGGCCTCGGCCGCCTTCTCGTAGACGCCCTCGTGGAGCGCCTCCTCCATCTCGACGAACGAGATGTGGGCCGTCACTTCCCCGTCGGTGGCGAGCTCTTCGAACCGCTCGTTTACCTTCGCGAACTCGGCCTCGTCGGCGGGCATCCCCGCGGTGAAGTGCGCGACGAGCGTGTTGCCTTCGACGTACAGCTCCCATTCGGACTCTGTCATCGAACGGTAGACGGCGGCGGTATCGGATTAACGTTCGTATTCGTGCCGAAAACCATAGTATCGCCGACAAACGGGGCGAGCGCGTCCGTCTCGGCGCTCGGCGCCGAATCCGCACGAGGGAGGCCCGACGAGGCCCACCGCGGACCGGTTACGGCCCGGGATCGAAGTACCGAGCCAGCTCCCGGCCGAACTCCTCGGCGAGGTCGGCGACCGCCTCGCCGACCAGCACGTCGTAGTCGGTCCGGAGTTCGCGCTCGACGCGCACGCCGAGCGCAACGTCGAGGATGGCGTCGCTCTCGAGGAACGTCGCGGCGGTGGAGAACTCCCGGTTGCGCTCGACGACGTACCGGTCGCCGTCGACGAACGGGCCGTAGTCGTCGCCGTCGGCGTACTTGGTGTAGAACCCCTCGGCGTGGTCTCGGACGTGGACCGGCGGGCCCTCGTGGCGCTCGATCGCGGGGCGCTCGGCGACTTCGAGCTCCGCGAACAGCGCCGCCGACTCGTCGGCGAACGCCGCCGTCCGGAGCACGTCGAACCCGCGACGGTCGAGCTCCTCGCGGAGGCCGTCGAGGGACTTCCGGAGCTGGGGGTAGAGCTGGTCGTCGACCACGTCGGGCGCGTCGAACCGCACCGCGACCGGCGCGGTCGCCCGCCGCCGGACGTGCTCGCGGACCGCATCCGCGGTGAGGGGATCGACCCGCTCGGCGACGAACAGCGACTCCCGGGGCGAGTCGAGCAGTTCGCGAGCGTAGTGCTGGAGGCGCGCGACGTTCTCGGGCGCACAGACCGCCGCGACGTTGCGCTCGGGATCGGTCGGGTCGATCACGACGAGGGGGTCGTCGAACTGCTCGCCGGCGTCGCCCGGCGTCGAGTCCGCCCCGTCGGCTCGGCCGTGGTCCTCGGGGTCGAACCGGACCGGCGGGTGCCACTCGGCGGCGGCTTCGATCGTCGCCCGGAAGCTCCCGTGTTCGAGGACGAGCAGTTCGGTGAGATACCCCGAGAACCCCCGGGTCCGGAGGTCGCTCCCGTACGCCCCGATCCCCTTGAGGAACTGCTTGAACAGCCGGACCTCGCCGGCGAGCTCGGGGTCGAGGCGCTTGGCGACGTAGTCGTTGTGAAACGGTGTGCGGTCGACCGCCGACTGGATCTCGGTCGCCGAATCGAGCCGGTAACACGGCACGAGGTCGACGTCGAAACCGTCGAACTCGCCGACGACGTAGGGATGCTCGGCGTACTCCTCGCGGCCCTCCGGGAGCACGGCGTGGCCGACTTCGAGGCCGTACTCCTCTAAGTCCTCGCGGGGCAGATCAGGGGGAAACCGGACGAACAGGTCGATGTCCCGATCGCCGCTGATCCACGTCCCGCGGGCGGTGCTCCCGACCTGCCGGAGGTCGGCCTCGACGGGGAGGTCGGCGACGGCGTCGGTCGCCCGCTCGCGGAGGACCGCGACCGCCTCGGCCAACCGCTCGCGCTCGCGCTCGTCGGGAGCGATCCGCTCGCCGACGGCCTCGACCACCGCCTCGAATGCCGACTCGTCGCCCGTCATTACGCCACGGTTACCGCGCCGGCGCCGAAAGCGTATCGCCTCGCCGCCCGCGGGCGAAAACGAAAGCCCTATCAAAGGACTCCCGCATACGATAGAATGCGTTCGGAAGCCGTCGTAGCTCAGCTGGTAGAGCGCCACGCTGTTAACGTGGTGGTCCCAGGTTCGAGTCCTGGCGACGGCGCTTCTCTCGGCGACTATCGACGACGAGTCCCGGCTACGTCCCGTCGTCCGCCACGAGCGTCTCGGGGCCCGGCAGTTCGATTCGGACCTCCAGCACCCGGTTGTTCTCGGCGGTCTCGACGACGAGGCCCACCCCGTCCTCGGTCACCGACTCGCCCTCCTCGGCGAGCCGACCCGTCCGGTCGAACATCAGACCGGCGACCGTCTCGAACCCGCCGTCCTCGGGGAGCGCGGTGCCGAGCGCCTCGTTGACTTCGTGGACGTTGAGCTCCCCCCGGACGACGGCGGTGTCGTCGTCGAGCCACCGGACGGGCACCGTCTCGGACTCGGTGAGTATCTCGCCGATGATCTCCTCGACGATGTCCTCGATGGTGACGACGCCCGCGGTAGTGCCGAACTCGTCGACGACGATCGCGAGCCGGCGCCGTTCGGTGCGCAGTTCGGTCAGCAGTTCGTCGACGTCTTTGGTCTCCGGAACGACGAACGGCGCGCTCGCGACCTCCCGGACCGACCGCGAGCCCCCGCGCTCGCGGGCCGCAAGCAAGTCCTGTACGTCGACGATCCCGACCACTTCGTCGAGGGTGTCCTCGTACACCGGCAGTTGGGTGAACCCGGTCTCGACGCAGACGTCGATCGCCGCCGAGAGGTCGGTGTCGGCGGGCACGCCGACCACGTCGAGCCGCGGGACCATCGTCTCTTTGACGATGCGGTTCCGGAACCGGAGGAGTCGCTGGAGCATGCGGTGTTCGTCCTCGCTGAACACGCCGTCGCGTTGCCCGGCCTCGATCATCTCCCGGATCTCCGAGCGCGTGACGTAGGCGGCCTCGACGTTCCCCTCGCTTCCGGTGGCTCTGTTGATGACTCTGGTCAGGAAGTCGAAGACCTCGACGAGGGGGTACAGCGCGTACTGTGCGGCCCGGAGGGGTCGAGCGATGCGGAGGGCCCACGACTCGCTGTGCTCGACCGCGAACGACTTGGGCGCGCTCTCGCCGAACAGCAACACGACCGAGGTGATACCGAACGTCGCGATCAGCACCGACTCGGTCGCGCCGAAGTGGAGTCCGAGCACGCCGGTCGCGATGCTCGACATCGCGATGTTGGCGACGTTGTTCCCGACGAGGATCGTCACCAGCAACCGCCGCGGATTCGATTTCAGGTCCGCGAGGGTCCCGGCTCCCGGCGCGCCGCTCTCGACCAGCGCGCCGATTCGGTGGTCTCCGAGCGAGAAGATCGCGATCTCCGAGGACGCGAAAAACGCCGATAGCAGTATCAAAACCCCGATCGCGGCGACGCCTACCGCGGTGATGGTCCCGCGCGACGCCTCGGCGGCGACGAACGCGACGGCCGGGTCGGCGAGGCCCCGCGACGGATCGAGTGCGTGCATACGGCCCGCTACGGTCTCGACACCTAAAGGCCCGAGATTCGACGCCCGCGCCGCCGCCTCGCCGCGACCGGGGTCGCGGTCGCGCCGAACCGAAGTCATTTAAAGAATCGGCGCTTTACGTGGATCTGCGGGCCCGTAGCTAAGTCTGGTAAAGCCCCCGGCTCATATTGGGACTGGAAATCCAGTGCCATGGGACACCGGGTGACTCCTTGGTTCGAATCCGAGCGGGCCCACGTTCCTCTCCTCGGTAGCGTCGCGTCCGGCGTGGGACGTCCGATCGGGTCAGCGACCGAAGGTCGGATTCGAATCCCGCGAGTCGCAGGCGCGCGAGGGAGCGAACGCGACCGAGCGGGACCGTCTCGCACCGGTTCGAATCCGAGCGGGCCCACGTTCCTCTCCTCGATAGCGTCGCGTCCGTCCCGTCGCCCGCCGGGGCTCGTCGCTTGCTCCGACCGCTACGATGATTAGCCTGTGGTCGGTAGGACCGCTCGAATGTCTGTACTCACACCGACCCCGCGTCGACCCGCGGCTCCGACGGGAGGGCGCCCGTGACGGGACCGCGCATCGGCGTCGACGTCGGTGGCACGTTCACCGACGTGACGCTCGTGACCGGCGACGGCGAGCTCGTGACCGCCAAGGTACCGACCACCGCCGACCAGAGCGAGGGCGTGATCGCCGGGATCCGGAAGGCCTGCGACGACGCCGGCGTCGATCCGAGCGCGGTCTCGGAGTTCACCCACGCGATGACCGTCTCGGTCAATGCACTGCTCGAACGCGGCGGCGCCCGGACGGCGCTGGTGACCACCGAGGGGTTCGGCGACGTGCTCGAAATCGGTCGCCAGACCCGCCCCGAACTCTACGATCTCGACGCCGAGAAGCCCGCTCCGCTGGTGCCCCGACGCCGGCGCTACGAAGTCGCGGAGCGTGCGACCCCCGACGGGATCGAGACGCCCGTCGACCCCGACGACGTGCGGGCGATCGCGGCCGACCTCCGCGAGTCGGGCGTCGAGAGCGTCGCGGTCGCCTTCCTCCACGCCTACGCCCACCCCGAGAACGAGCGCCGGGCGGCCGAACTGCTCCGCGAGGAACTCGACGTGCCGGTCTCGGCCTCCCACGAGGTGCTCGCGGAGTTCCGGGAGTACGAGCGCACCGCGACGACCGCGGTCGACGCCTACGTCACCCCGGCCATCGACGCCTACGTGGGCCGGCTCGAAGCCCGCGCCGCCGAACTCGGCGTCCCCGCGCCCCGGATCATGCAGTCGAACGGGGGCATCGCCGACGCCCGGACGGTCCGGGACAAGGCGGTCACGACCGTGCTCTCGGGCCCCGCGGCGGGCGTCGTCGGCGCGAACCGGGCGGCCGAACGCGTCCGGGCCGACCGCGACCTCGCCGGGCTGGTCACCTTCGACATGGGCGGGACGTCGAGCGACGTGAGCCTCGTCCGGGACGGCCGAGCCGAGCGGACCACCGACGCCAGCGTCGGCGGCGTCCCGGTCCGGGTGCCGATGGTCGACGTCCACACCATCGGCTCGGGCGGCGGGAGCCTCGCGTGGGTCGACTCGGGCGGCGCGCTCCGGGTCGGCCCCGAGTCGGCCGGCGCGGAGCCGGGGCCGGCGTGTTACGGCAAGGGCGGCGAGCGCGCGACCATCACCGACGCGAACGTGGTCCTCGGATACGTCGGCGCGAGCACTGCGCTCGGCGGCGAACTCGAACTCGACGAGGCCGCGGCCCGCGACGCGCTCGCGGCCCTCGCCGACGAGGCGGGGCTCGACTCGCCGCTGGCGGCGGCCCGGGGCGTCTACGAGGTGGCGAACGCGAAGATGATCCGGGCCATCCGGTCGGTCACGGTCGAGCGGGGCTACGACCCCCGGGCGTTCGGGCTGGTGGCGTTCGGCGGCGCGGGGCCGATGCACGCCGCGCCGCTCGCCGACGCGCTCGGGGTCGACACGGTCGTCGTTCCGGTCGCGGGCGGCGTCCTCTCGGCGTACGGCCTGCTCGACGCCGACGAGAAACACGACGCGGTCCGGACCCGGCTGACGCCGCTCGCGGAGGCCGACCCCGACGAGGTCGACGCCGACCTCGCGGCGCTCCGCGCGGCGGCGCTCGCGGACGTGGCCGACGGGGCCGACGCCGCGGTCCGGCTCTCGGCGGACTGCCGGTACGCCGGCCAGAGCTTCGAACTCGAGGTGTCGATCCCCGAGTCGTTCGACCCCGACGCGGTGCGCGAGCGCTTCCACGACGCCCACGAGCGGGCGTACGGCTACCGAGTCGACGAGGCGGTCGAGCTGGTGACTCTCCGGGCCACCGCCCGCGTCGAACGCGGCGTCGACGACACCGCCTACGAGGCCGGCGGCGACAGTCTCCTCGGAACGCGGGAGGCCGCATTCGGCGATGCGGTGTACGAGACCGAGATCCACGACCGGCTCGCGCTCGCCCCCGGGGACGCGGTCGACGGCCCGGCGGTCCTCGAACAGGCCGAGAGCACGACCGTGGTGGCGCCCGAGTGGCGAGCCACCGTGCAGGCCGACGGCACCGCGGTGCTCACGCGGGGGGCGGACCGATGAGCGCCGACTCCGAGATCGACCCGGTCACGCTCGAAATCCTGCGCAACCAACTGGAGGGGATCGCCGAGGAGATGGGACAGGTCCTGATCCGCGGGGCGTACTCCCCGAACATCAAAGAGCGCCAAGACTGCTCGGCCGCGCTGTTCGACGCCGACGGCCGGATGGTCGCGCAGGCCGAGCACATCCCCGTCCACCTCGGCGCGATGCCCGAGGCGGTCGCGGCGATCCGGGACGAGGACCCAGAGCCGGGCGACGCCTTCCTGCTCAACGACCCGTTCGCGGGCGGGACCCACCTGCCCGACGTGACCATCGTCTCGCCGGTCGCGCCCGACGGCGAGATCGTCGGCTACGCGGTGACCCGCGCCCACCACGCCGACGTCGGCGGCATCTCGCCGGGGAGCATGCCCGCCGGCGCGACCGAGATCTACCAGGAGGGCGTCCGGATCCCGGGGGTTCGGCTCGCGACCGCCGACGGTCGGAACGACGACGTGCTCGAACTCCTGCTCGCCAACGTCCGCAACCCCGACGAGCGCCGGGCCGACCTCCGGGCCCAGCTCGCGGCCAACGAGCGCGCCGAGGACAGGGTCGGGGAGCTGCTCGACGACCACGGTCCGGCGCGTCTGCGGGCGGCCTTCGACGCCGTCGTCGACTACTCCCGGGAGCGCGTCGAGGCCGAACTCGAAGCGATCCCCGACGGCACATATCGCGCGGCCGACGCGCTGGAGGGCGACGGCGTCACCGACGAGGACGTGCCGGTCGAGGTCGCCGTCACGATCGACGGGACGGGCGTCGACGTGGACTTCGCGGGCACCGCCCCGCAGGTCGACGGGAACCTGAACGCGCCGCTGGCGGTCGCCAAGAGCGCGGTCTACTTCGTGGTCCGGGCGGTGACCGACCCCGAGATCCCGCCGAACCACGGGTGCTACGATCCGGTCGACGTCCGCGCGCCCGAGGGGTGTCTGTTGAACCCCGAGCCGCCGGCGGCGGTCGTGGGCGGGAACGTCGAGACCAGCCAGCGCGTGACCGACGTGGTGCTCGCGGCCTTCGGGCAGGCGATCCCGGGCGCGGTGCCCGCGGGGAGTCAGGGCACGATGAACAACCTCATCATCGGAAGCCGGGCGAGCGACGGCTACACCTACTACGAGACCATCGGCGGCGGGTTCGGCGGCCGGGCCGGCGCCGACGGGATGGACGGCGTGCAGGTCGGGATGACCAACACGCTCAACACCCCGGTCGAGTCCATCGAGACTGAGTACCCCCTCACCGTCGAGCGGTACGCGCTCCGACCCGACAGCGGCGGCGACGGCGAACACCGCGGCGGACTCGGAATCGAGCGGTCGGTGCGCGTCGAGACCGACTCGGTGGTGTCGCTGTTGACCGAGCGCCGGCGCCACGCCCCCGAGGGCCGGGCCGGCGGCGACGACGGCGCGACCGGCCAGAACCGAATCGACGGCGAGTCGGTCCCGGCCAAGACCACTCGCGACGCCCCGGCGGGGACGACCGTCACGGTCCGGACGCCGGGCGGCGGCGGGTACGGCGACCCCGACGACAGGGACCCCGCGGCGCGCGACCGCGACCGCGCCGACGGCAAGGTCACCGACGACGCCGAGTGACCCTCCTCGCTCGCGCCGGCGGATCGACCGTCGGAGGGCTACGCGAGGACGGTTCCGCAGTCCGGACACGCCTCGTCGACGACGGTGACCCGCGCGTCGCAGTCCGGACAGAACTCCAGATAGCAGGCTCGATCGCCCATATGTGACACACGGTCTCACTCGTCATAGGCGTTTGGCCGGCGTCGCCGACGCCGCGCTTTCGGCGTGTTTCGAAACCCTTTTCTTTTCGTTGGGCCTCGTACCGAGTGCGCCGCCTTAGCTCAGACTGGGAGAGCACTCGACTGAAGATCGAGCTGTCCCCGGTTCAAATCCGGGAGGCGGCATTTTCCTGCGAACGAAACTACTCCGCGGCGAGATTCGACCCGATCCGTCAGCTCTGCGCGTCTCGTCCACGATCCCAGCCGTTCGATCTGCCGAACAGTATCGGTCGTGCAGTCCCCCTCTCTGGGGATGGATGCGAAAAGATAAGCATCCGTGACAGTTCATCTATCGCAATGATCGAGTGGCTCGGTGGAGAAGGATACGTCGTCGATATTGCCATCCCGCTGTTCGGCATTCTGCTGGTCGGAATCAGTTCGAGGGTAGCCGAGACGAACGGGAGCGAGCGTTACGTTTTCCCGGCGTTCTGCTGTTGGCTGGGATACGAGGTTCTGCTCGGACTCGAAGCGGGCACCCTCGTCGCACTGCCTCGACCGCTCGGCCCGATCGGTGCCGTGTTGCTGTTGGTCGGGTTTCTCGGATTGCTCTTTCGCGGCCTCTACGCCCTGTGGAAAGTACGAGAACCGTCCGGGTCCTCGGCGTGAGGTCGCCGACAGGCGCGCCGAATCGGGTTCGCGGTGGCTCTTGGTCGCGGGGCTCACCGAAGCGTCCACGCGGGTCCGACGAACTGACCCCGTCTCCGCGAACGTCGCGAGCGAGCCGCCGGTCGCGAATCTGCCCCGAACTACCGGTCGACTCCACACCGAAGCCAAGACTTATGTCTGGGATTTCGCTAGCGTCAGGTGATGCAGTCCCCGTTCGACGTGTTACGCGTCGACACAGACGCCGAGGAGGCGGAGATAGAGCGGGCGTACCGCGAACGCGTGAAGGAAGCTCATCCGGATCAGGGCGGGTCGGTCGAGGAGTTTCAGGCGGTCCGGACCGCCTACGAGCGGATCAAGGCCGGCTACGTCGAGGACGGTCGGCCGCCCGATTCCTCGCCCGCACCCGATCCCGATCCCGATCCTGACCCCGGCGCCGAGTCCGAACCCCCGGGCGACGCCCCCCGGGGAGAGCCCGAGCGGGCCTACTCGGAGGTCACCTACCTCAACTACGACGTCCTCGCGGACTTCGGGTGGGAGACCGACGACGAGGACCTCTTCGAGAAGGCGGGCGACGCGGGGCTCGACGACGACGATTACGGGCGCTTTGCGGTCGAACCCGGGGAGTCGCTCCTCGAAGCCGCCGAGGCGGACGGCTACGCCTGGCCGTTCGCCTGCCGGGGCGGGGCGTGCGCCAACTGCGCGATCAAGCTCGTCGACGGCGAACTCTCGATGCCCTCCAGTCACGTCCTCCCGTCCGATTTGATGGAGCGGGGCATCCGGCTGTCGTGCAACGGGATGCCCATCACCGACGAGCTGAAAGTGCTGTTCAACGTGAAACACATGCCCGAACTCGGCGACCTCCTGTTGCCCCCCGACCCGTTCGAGAAGGCGTATCCGAACGACTGACCGGCCCGGACGTGACCCGCTCGGGCTCGCGTCCCTACTTTGGAATCGCGGCGAGACGCCGAAGACTCCTCACGGAAAGAAAACGTTTACCTTCGATTCGAAACACTGTTTGGTCGTGGTCCGCTTTCCGAACCCCGTCCGGCTGCTCATCCTCTACATCGGGCTCGCGCTCGCTCGCGCGGGCGTGGTAGACCCCGAGCACGTCCGGCACACGACCGACCTCGCGTGGCCCCGGATCGTGACCGGCCTCGCGCGGATGTCGAAAAACGCCGTCGACGTGGCGATGGTCGGGGTCGCGGTCGGCCCGGTCGCCATCGCGGGCGTCGGGTTCGCGTCGCCGTACTGGGGTATCGCGTTCTCGCTGGGCGGCGGGCTCGCGGGCGGCACCATCGCGCTGGTCTCCCAGCGCTACGGCGCCGAGGCGTTCGACGAGCTCGGGGTCGCGGTCCGGGCGAGCGCGACGCTGGTGGTCGCGGTCACGGTGCCGGTGACCGCGGCGTTCTGGCTGTTCCCGGCCGAACTCATCTCGGTGATGACCGACGACGCGCGAGCCATCGAACTCGGCGCCGCCTACCTCCGGACGCTCGCGGTCGGCGTCCCGTTCGCGGGGCTCAACCTCATCGGGAGTCGGATCTACATCGGCGCCGACGACGCCTGGACCCCGATGCTGGTCCGGGCCGGCGGCGCCGTCGCCAACATCGCGCTGAACGCCGCGTTCATCTTCGGGCTGGAGATGGGCGTCACTGGCGCGGCGCTCGGGACCGTGCTCGCGAACGTGGTCGTGACCGCCGCGTTCGCCGCCGGCCTGATCGCGGGTCGACTCCCCGGCGCGGGCGAGCTCCCGGTGCGGGTCGACCCGTTCGGCTCGTACGTCCACGTCGAGACGATGCGCGATCTGGTCACCATCGGCCTGCCGGTCGTGGGTCGCAACCTCGTCTGGACGGTCGCGAAGTTCCCGATGCTCGCCATCGTCGGGCTGTTCGGCCCGAGCGTGGTCGCGGCCTACGTCATCGCCCGGCGCATCTGGGGGCTGATGAACACGCCCGGCTGGGGCTTCGGGCTGGCGTCGAGCAGTCTCGTCGGACAGGCGCTCGGGGAAGGCGACGAGCTCGGGGCCGAGTCGTACGCCCGGGACGTGATCGCGTTCGCGGTCGCGACCTACGCGGTCGCCGCGGTGCTGGTCGCGGCGTTCGCCGAACCGATCGTCGGGCTGTTCGTGGGCGACGCGACCGACCCCTCGATCCCGGTCGCGGTCGGGCTCGTCTACGCCGCCTGCCTCGCGGTGCTGGCCCAAGGGGTCAAGGGCGCGGCCGCCGGCCCGCTCGACGCCAGCGGCGACACCCGCTGGCCCTTCTACAGCCAACTCGTCGGGATGTTCGGCTGTGCCATCCCGCTCGCGTATTTGGGCGCGACCACGTCGCTGGGGATCGCGGGGCTCTACCTCTCGTTTCTCGGGGAGACGATCGTGCCGGCCGCGATCAACTACTACCGCTTCTCGACCGGCAAGTGGAAGGCGATCAGCCGGGACTTCCGGCCCGACGCGCCCGTCGCGGACGACTGATACTGGCGGCTGTACTTACGCGAAAAGCTCGTTCGGAGACGCCAGTGTGTCAATCCATAACGACTCTCCGGCGACTGGAGAGTAAAATAGCTACAGCCGCCAGTACGAGCCGGGACCCGTGGTCGTTCCTCGCCCATCGTCGTCGCGGCTCGTGGTAGCGCGTCTCTCGGAACCCTTATCAGTCCCCCGCGTCTTTCTTTAGAAGCAATGGCAACAGGTACGGTCGACTTCTTTAACGACACTGGCGGCTACGGTTTCATCGACACTGAGGATGCGGACGAGGACGTTTTCTTCCACATGGAAGACGTTGGCGGCCCGGACCTCGAAGAGGGAACTGAGATCGAGTTCGACATCGAACAGGCGGACAAGGGTCCGCGCGCGACCAACGTCGAGCGCCTCTAAGTCGGTTTTTACTGACTGCGCGAGACGATCAGACGGTTTTTCTTTCGACGCTACCCCGACAGCCCCGGCGCCGTCGGTTCGAGGGAGGGCGTGTCGTGATAGGTCGGAAAAGTCGCTCTCTACTCGCTGAGCCGTGCGAGTTCGTCCTCGGAGAGTTCGACGTCGGCGGCCCCGACGTTCTCTTCGAGGTGCTCGACGCTCGACGTCCCCGGGATCGGGATCGTCACGTCCGAATGGTGGAGGAGCCACGACAGCGCGACCTGCCGAGCGGTCGCCTCGCGGTCGCCGGCCACGTCCTCCAGCACGTCGGCCTTCTCGCCGAGGTCGCCCCCGCCGATAGGGAAGTACGGGATGAAGCCGATGTCGGCCTCCTCGCAGGCTTCGAGCACGTCCTCGTGTTCGCGGTTGCCGACGTTGTACTCGTTTTGGACGGTCGCGACGTCCACCACGTCGCGGGCGCGGTCCAGTTGCTCGACGTCGACGTTGCTCAGCCCGACGTGCTCGACCAGCCCGTCGTCTTTGAGCTCGGCGAACGTCTGGACCACGTCCTCGAACGGCCCGTCGACGTCGGGCGTGTGGAGCTGGTAGAGGTCGATGGTGTCGACGCCGAGCCGATCGAGGCTACACAGCACCTGATTCCGGACGAAGTCCGGCCCGCCGTGAGGGAGCCACTCGCCGTCCCGGTTCCGGAGCAGTCCGGCCTTGGTCGCCACCACCGCGTCGTCGGGCGAGAGCGTCTCGCCGATGATGCGCTCGCTGACCCCGGGGCCGTACGAGTCGGCGGTGTCGACGAAGTCGACGCCGAGCTCGACCGCCCGCTCCAGCACCGCCCGGGCCTCGGCTTCGTCGTCGGGCCGACCGATGATGTCGTCGCCGGTCAGCCGCATCGCGCCGAAGCCGAGCCGGTTCACGGTGAGATCGCCGCCGATGTCGAACGTGTCTTCGACCATACGCGTCCTGCGGTCGCCGGCTCATTAGTCGTTCGGGGCGGAGCGGGACCTGCCGCTACGGTCGTGTTTAGTTAAGAGTGAAGGATGAGGCGGGAGTGATTTTGTGCTGATCCATGGCCAAAATCACCCGCCTCAGCGGTTGTAGTGACTGGATCGACTTGGAGTTTGTGGAGCGTGAACGGAC